>DATHOV010000185.1:0-6967 GCA_035484515.1 Lysobacteraceae bacterium | reverse complement strand
GATCGACCCTTGGAACCCATCGCAGGTGACCGTTTGTCCATGAAGTGGTTCGACGCATGGCTGGTCTCCCTCGAGCGGATGTCGGCTACGCGCGCCAACAGCGTCGCGAGCCTGACGCTGGATATCGCGACGCCGATTGTGCTGCTCGCCGCCGGATCGTGGCTGGGGGATGTGCGCGCCGTGCCGGCGCTGCTGGTCGTCATGGCCGGCCTGTTGTTGTTCACCCTGGTCGAATACTGCTTCCACCGCTGGATCTTCCACGGCTCGCGCTCGCTCGAGGCTTTCAGGCAGGGCCACTGGAACCATCATGTGGATCCGCTCTGCGTGGCGGCACTCCCGTTCTTCCTTCCGCCAGCGCTGATCCTGATCCTGGTGGGCCTTTTCGACCTCGCGATGCCGCTCGGCTATGCCGTGCTTCTGGCTGGCGCGATCGCCTGCGGATACACCTGCTACGACCTGAGCCACTACATCATCCACAACCGCCGTTTCCGCCACCCGCTCGGCCGGCGCTGGGCGGCCAGCCACCACATCCACCATCATCATCCGGACCGCAACTTCGGCGTCACCACGCCGTTGTGGGACTACGCGCTGGGTACGCGCCATGTGTCGGCGAGCAGACGGCTGGGCAAGCCCTGACGGTTCGCGTGCTGGTGCTGGCTCGCTGATGCGATAGCAGATGTCCCCGGATGCGGGCTGAAACGAAGACGCCCCGGAAACCGGGGCGTCTGGTTCACGCGTCGTCCGTGATGAAGGTCAATCCTGCTTCGGGATGTTCACCTTCCCGGAGACGCCTGCCTGCTGGATATCCCCGCTGCCGACGCTGGCGACATGCAGGTCGTGGCCGACGCCATTGACGCGCAGGTCGCCCGAACCGATCGTTCCGACGTCCACGTTACCGCCTACCGTGCGTGCGGTGGCGTCGCCGGAGCCGACGCTGTTCACGCTCACATTGCCCTGCACGTGCTCCGCGGTGAAATCGCCCGAGCCAACGCTGCCCACCGCGACGCTGCCGTGCACCTGGTCGACGGTGAAGTCGCCCGAACCGACCGACGAGACATGCGTGTCGCCGACATCGCGGGCCTTGATGTCGCCGGAATTCACCTTGGCCTCGAAGCGGCCGTGCACGCCGGTCACATCGAGATCGCCGGAGCCGACCGATGCCCCGAGCTGGGCGACATTGTTCGCCCAGGCATCGCCCGAGCCGACGTCGAATTCGACCGCCAGGCTGGCGGGAACATTGATGTTCAGGTCGAGGTAGTCGTAATGGTTGCCGAAGAAGCTGATGCCGTGGAAAGGCTGGTTGTCGTCCTTCGCCTCGACGATCAGGCGGTCGCCTTCGCGATGCTGCGTCATTTGCAGACCTGCCAGAAGGCTCTGCGAGCTCGCGCAGGCGCGGCCGTGGACCTGTCCGGTGGCCGTCGCCGATCCGTTCAGATGGATGTTGTGCTGGTGGACCTCGATCACCAGCGTGCGCACGCCGGCGAGGTCGAGAGTTGCATTGCGCGGCGCCTCGAACCGGCATTCGTCGGCATGCGCGAGGGCAGGGGTCAGCAGCAGGGCGCAGGTCAGAAGTTTCCACATGGTGCATTCCTCCGGGTTGCGAAATCGATATGGTGATGGATGCGCCATCGCGCGCTTTGGTTGCAGTACGGGCTAGTCGTGCTTCGCGTGCGAACGGCAGTCGGATGTTTCGCGGACTTCGAGGGTCGCGTAGGGCTTGAAGGCAGGCAGAGCGATGGCCACTGCGTCCTGCGTCTTCTGCAGGGCTTCCAGGTTGTCGCAGATCATCAGGGCCTTGGCTTCGACGTCCTTGGCACGGTCGTCGATCCGCGACCCGATGCTGTCCGGATCGCCATGCGCCAGGCCGGAAACGACGGCCCCGACGGCATGCCCGGCCATTGCGGCACCTGCCTTGCCGGTCTCGATGCCGGCCTTGCGGATATCCAGCACCTGCTCGTAGTAGGTCTTCAGCAGGTCATGCTGCACTGGCGTGAGCGCGACGGACTTGCCGCCGATGCTCAGGTCGCCCGAAGCGTCGATGACCGCATCGGGCTGTCCGCTTACGTGCGCGGTGAGCACGCCGTTGTTCAGGACGAGATGATGGCCACTGTTGACGTCGCCGATGTAGGTCTCGCCGTTGCAGGCGGCGAGGGTGGCGGCAATGGCGATGGCGACGCAAACCTTGAGAATGGATTTCATGTGGAAGCTCGCAAAAGGATCCGGATTCAGCCTTCGTCGCGCCAGCGACGGAGACGGATGGCGGCGTAGATCATGGCTGCGCCGATCGCGACGCCGATCCACAGGTCGGCCGTGGCGAGCATGTTCCAGGACTGCATCATCAGTGCACCCATGTCGTCCGCGTGGCGGTGGATCGCGAAGCCCTTCGGATTGTCGATCATCGATTCGCTGTTGCCGTCCGGGTAGTAAGCGAACCAGATGCCCGGCATCGTGCTGCCGAGACCGCGACCGACCATGTACTTCCAGAACCAGCCGACATTCCAGTCGAAACCGAAGATCGCATTGGCCCACGTGAGCAGCAGACCGCTGAATGCGGGAACGCCGACGGCCCAGAGGAATGGTTTCGTGCGGGCCCACGCCGAGACCATCATCAACCAACCGATCGTCGGCAGCGCCCACAGCGCGTACACCGGCAGCATCCCGACCACCTCGAGTGGCGACAGATACAGGTCCGCGGTGGACAGCACGCCCCCGAAGACATTGATGCCCAGCATGGCCGCGCCGAGTGAGACCACCACGAGCATCGATATCGAAACGATGGCTCCGATCGCGATCGCAATCAGGGGCGCCACCACCAATGCCATCGCGACCTTCGACAACACGGTCGCCTGGTCGGAAATCGGCAGCGACTTCCAGAACAGCACGCTGCGATCCTTGCGGTCGTCGAACAGCGCGCCGAGACAGAAGAAGAACACCACCACGGCGAGAACGGCGTAGATCGGCGTACTCAGGCCCATATAGCCGGTCGCCAGGCTGGTGGCGAACTCGGCCCGCTCGTCCGCTGTCATGTGGCTCGACATGACGGTCAGGCTGTCGCCATCGATGTTGAAGCCATGGGTATGGCCGATGAGGATGCCGCTGACCACGGTGATGGTGAGAAAGAGGAACAGGATCGCGCCGATGATCGCCGGCGCCCACAGGAAGCCGCCCTTGTGTTCCCAGAACTCGCGTTTGACGAGCCACTTCATGGTGTTCATTTGTAGGTTCCCTTCATCGTGGCCACGAACAGGTCGGCGATGCCGACGTTGCGGGTCTCGCCCAGCGTGGCGAGCTGCGCGCGCGGCACGCCATCGAACAGCAGGATCGACTTGCCGAAGACCTGGCGCTCGTCGATCGGCTTGAGCGCCTTGGCGGCCTCGACCTTGTCGGCCGACACCATCACCTCGGTGAATCGCTCGCCGACTTCGTCCATCGTCGCCGACAGCACGATCTTGCCGTCGCTGATGAACATCAGGTCGGACAGGATGTGTTCGATCTCCTCGACCTGGTGGGTGGTGACGATGATCGTTTTCTGTTCGTCGAAATAGTCCTCCAGCAGGTTCTGGTAGAACTGCTTGCGGAACAGGATGTCCAGGCCCAGCGTGGGCTCGTCGAGCACCAGCAGCTTGGCGTCGATCGCCATCACCAGGGCGAGGTGCAGTTGCACGATCATGCCCTTGGACATCTGCTTGACCTTCATCGAAGGCGTCAGCTTGGTGTGCGCGATGTAGCGCTCGGCCTTGGCGCGGTCGAACCGCGGGTGCACGCCGGCGACGAAGTCGATCGCGTCGCGCACGCGCAGCCAGCGCGGCAGGATCGCAACGTCGGCGATGAAGCAGACTTGCTTCATCAATTCGTCGCGCTGCGTACGCGGATCCAGGCCCAGCACCTTCAACTCGCCGTCGAAGGGAACCAGGCCCAGCGCGGCCTTCAACGTGGTGGTCTTGCCCGAACCGTTCGGGCCGATCAGGCCGACGATGCGGCCGGCGGGGATGTCGAAGCTGACGTTGTCGACGGCCAATTGGTTGCCGTAGCGCTTGGTCAGGCCCCTTGCGGAAATGACGGCACTCACGATTGCTTCTCCTGTGCGGCGGCGCGCTTGAGAAGGTCCTCGACGCGCAGGCCCAGACGCTGGATGCGCTCGACCATCGCCGGCCATTCCTCGCGCAGGAAGCGTTCGCGCTCGGACGCCAGCAACTTCCCTGTTGCGCCTTCGGTCACGTACATGCCAAGTCCCCTTCGTTTTTCCACCAGTGTTTCGTCGGCCAGCTCCTGATACGCACGCGAGACGGTGATCGGGTTGAGCTGGTAGTCGGCTGCGATCTGGCGCACCGAGGGGAGAGCGTCGCCGGGCTTGAGCTGCCCTTCGAGCATCATCACCACGATGCGCTCCTTGAGTTGCCGGTAGATCGGCGCGTTGTCGTTCCAGGTCACGGTCATGTCAGTCGGCCCGACGCTGCGACATCGCCAGCGAGAACGAGTAGAAGGGCATCGCCAGGCTCATGCGGTTGGCATGGCGCGCGTGGAGAACGGCCGGGCCGAGCGAGATCTGGGCGCCGGAACCGGCGATCGAGACCTGCACGGAGGCGACGTTCTGGGGGGCAACGCTGGCTTCGACCGGGCGACCGAACGTCCATCCGGCGGTCAGGAACAGCGACGCGACGATCAGCGCGGTCAACGTGTTCCGGGTCTTGCTGTACATGGCGCTCTCCTGAGGGTGAGCTATGGGTTAGGTGTTGTAGTGAACTATAACACCAAAAACAGCCATGTCAACACCCGACTCACGCTTTTGACCCCCAACCAAAGGCATATAAGGACGCGGGCAAGGTCCCTGGGCCGATGGCTGAGCCGGCGGGACAGCACGCCGGGTTGCCTGCGCGGCTGTTCTGGTGCGGGGAGGGCAGGGTTCGCACGCCAGCCAGCGACAGGGGTTTCGCAACACATGGGCCGCGGCCATAGCGCTGCCCAGCGACTCAGATCCGCCGCCGGATAGCGCGGATGCCCGAACCGAGCAGGGGAATGTGCTCGTAAACACCGCGCGCCGAATCCCAGTAGTCCTGGTGGTAGGTCACGCGCCCGTCCGCAGCGAAGCGAAGATGGGTGATGCCGACCGTCCAGGTGTCGCGGCCCCGCGCGAACCTGCGGAAGCGGATCAGCATCTTCCAGCGCACCATGTATTCGCCATGCTGGTTGCGGGTGATGTCCTCGATCGTGACCTTGCAATCTTCCACGCCCGCCGCGCTTTCCTCGAGGTAGCGCGCGAGGTCAGCGGAACCACGGATGGCCTTGAGGCTGTCGTTGAAATAGACATCTGGCGCGTACACGGCATCGAGCATGCGGGTGACGCGATCGGGTTCGAAATCGCCGAAGAAATGCGCGAACCGGTCCAGCGCGGCCCTTTCGTCGTCCGAACCGGCAACCAGCTCCTCCGGATGGCGCCGGCGGGCGGCTTCGAGTTCATCCAGGGTTTCCATGCGCTTTCTCTCCCCATCGCCTGGGAACGATCGGATTCGCTTCCGCGTGACGGCCGCATGATGCCTCGCCCACGAGCCGGGGAACCTGAAGCCCGATCCGCGGTCAATGCACGCTGCCATTGCCGATGCGCGCTTTCACCGCGACAATACACGGCCCGGCCGCGATGGCGACGGGTTTCCAGTCGATCGCGGCAACCATTTCAGCATCTTCCCTTCCAGCTACGGAGCACTTCATGCAGTTTTCCACCCGCCACAAAGCGTCCGCTTCCATCGTACTCCTCGCCATGGCCTGGTCCGTCACGGCCGTGGCCGCAACCGCGCCGGCGGCCCAATCCTCGCTGACCACCGACAAGGACAAGGTCAGCTACGCGATCGGCATGCAGATCGGTGGGAACATCGCCAAATCGCTGGAGCCCGTGAAGGGCGAAGTGGACGTGAACGTGGTCCTGCGCGCGATCGGTACCGTCGTCAACGGCGGCAAGCCGCAGATGACGCTCCCCGATGCCCAGGCGACCTTGCAGGCGTTCGGCAAGAAAGTGCAGGCGCGCCAGCAGGCACAGCAGCAGGTGGTCGGCCAGAAGAACACCAGCGAAGGCGCTGCCTTCCTCGCAGCGAATGCGAAGAAGCCGGGCGTGAAGACCACCGCATCGGGCCTCGAGTACCAGGTCCTGAAGGAAGGCGTCGGCCCGAAGCCGAAGGCTTCCGACAGCGTCAAGGTCAACTACACCGGCCAGTTGCTCGACGGCACCACGTTCGACGCCTCGTCCCAGCACGGTGGTCCGGCGGTCCTGCAGTTGTCCGGCGTGATCCCGGGATGGACCGAGGGCCTGCAGCTGATGAGCCCCGGCAGCAAGTACGTCTTCTGGATCCCCGGCAAGCTCGCCTATGGCGACCACGGCACGCCGGGCGGCCCGATCGGCCCGAATGCGACGCTGAAGTTCGAGGTCGAGCTGCTGTCGATCGGCGACAAGTAAGCTCTGCCCATCGCTGCAAAGGCGCACGGGACATACGTCCGCGTGCGCCGTCTGCATCCACCCCGTCGTTCCGGGAGACGGATGCTGATCGCTGGAGATAGCAATGCGTGTGACCCTGTTCGGAACAGGATATGTCGGCCTCGTGACGGGCGCGTGCCTGGCCGAGGTCGGCAATGACGTGATGTGCGTGGACATCGACCTGGCCAAGATCGACGGCCTGCGTCGCGGCGTGGTGCCGATCTTCGAGCCTGGCCTCGAGGAAATGGTCATCGCCAACCAATCGTCCGGACGGCTGCGTTTCAGCACCGATCCCGCCGAAGGCATCGCGCATGGCGACGTGCTGTTCATCGCGGTTGGCACGCCGCCGGATGAAGATGGCAGCGCCGACTTGCGCTACGTGCTCGAAGTCGCACGCACCATCGGCCGACACATCGACCGGCACGTCGTGGTCGTGGACAAATCCACGGTTCCGGTCGGAACCGGCGATCGCGTGCGCGAAACGATTGCCGCTGAACTTGCTGC
>DATHOV010000184.1:0-2108 GCA_035484515.1 Lysobacteraceae bacterium | reverse complement strand
GTCAGGCTGAATCGTCGTCCCAGCGGATGTCGAGGCCGTCCTCGCCGCCGAGCGCCCCGCGCAGCAGGGCAACCAGGTGCGGCGTGGCCTTGCGGGTGACGAAGTAATCGATGGTCGCCGCGTCGATGTAGTAGTCCTTGTCGTGGCTGTCCTCTTCCTCCAGCTCGTCGATCAGGAACTGCAGTTCGCCCTCGGAAATCTCGCCGATCTTGCGGTCGGTCTGCTTGTCGTACAGCTTGATCATCGCGGATTCCAGGGAGTGAAGTTCGGGTGCTTCGGTGACGCGGACGGCGGCGTTCAGCCCGCCGCGATTTTCGGCGCCGGCATCGCCGCGGACAACTGCGGCCAGCGCTTGAGCATGGATCTGCGAACGCCCGCGGCATCGAGTCCGGCCTCGGCGAGCACCTGCTCGCGGCTGGCGTGTTCGAGCCACAGATCGGGCAGGCCGAAGTGCTGGATCGGCAGGGCGATGCCTTCGGCGGCGAGCAACTCCGCAACCGCGCTGCCTGCGCCGCCCATCGCCGCGTTGTCCTCAAGGGTGACGAAGCCGGCATGCGTGCGTGCGAGTTCGAGCAGCAGCATGCGGTCGAGCGGCTTGATGAAACGCATGTTGACGACGGTCAGGTCGAATTCCCTGCCGACCTCCTCCGCGACCGGGACCGTGGCGCCGAAAGCGAGCAGCGCGATACGCGTGCCACGCCGGCGCACGAGCGCCTGGCCTATCGGGATCGTGTCGAGCCCGGCTTCGATTGCCACGCCCGGCCCGGTGCCGCGCGGATAGCGGACTGCTGCGGGACCGGCATGACGGAAGCCGGTCGTGAGCATCCTGCGGCATTCGTTCTCGTCGGCCGGCGCCATCACCACCATGTTCGGGATGCAGCGCAGGTAGCTCAGGTCGAAGCTGCCCGAGTGGGTCGCGCCATCCGGACCGACCACGCCGCCGCGGTCGATCGCGAACAGCACATCGAGGTTCTGCAGGGCGACGTCGTGGATGAGCTGGTCGTAGCCGCGCTGGAGGAAGGTCGAGTAGATCGCCACGACCGGTTTGCCGCCTTCGCAGGCCATGCCGGCCGCGAGGGTGACCGCGTGCTGCTCGGCGATCGCGACATCGAAATAGCGCTCGGGATATTCCTTCGAGAAGCGCACCAGGCCGGAGCCTTCGCGCATCGCCGGGGTGATCCCCATCAGCTTCGGATCGGCGGCGGCCATGTCGCACAGCCAGTCGCTGAAGACATCGGTATAAGCGGGCTTCTTCGGCCCGGGTTTGCTGACCATGCCCTTGGACGGATCGAACGGGCCGACCGCGTGGTAGCCGATCTGATCGCCCTCAGCGAGCTCGAAGCCCTTGCCCTTGGTGGTGATCACGTGCATCAGCTGCGGACCCTTGAGGGTCTTGAGGGTCTTGAGCGCGCCGAGCAGGGCGGGGATGTCGTGGCCGTCGATCGGGCCGGTGTAGTGGAAGCCCATTTCCTCGAACAGGGTGGACGGCACGAACATGCCCTTCCAGTGCTCTTCCCAGCGACGCACGAAACGTCCGGTCGGATTCCTGCGGCCGCCCAGCAGTTTCTTGCCGCCCTCGCGCATCGCGTTCATCGCGCGGCTGCTCATCAGGCGGCCGAGCATGCGTGTCAGTCCGCCGACGTTCTCGGAGATCGACATGCGGTTGTCGTTGAGCACGACCAGCAGGTTCGGCTCGGGAGTCATGCCGCCGGCGTGGTTGAGCGCCTCGTAGGCCATGCCTGCGGTCATCGCGCCGTCGCCGATCACCGCCACGACCTTGCGCGGGTCGCCGGCCTGCGCCAGCGTGATCGCCATGCCGAGCGCAGCCGAGATCGAGGTCGAGGAATGGCCGACGCCGAACGTGTCGTATTCGGATTCGTCGCGGCGTGGAAACGGAGCCACGCCTTCCTTCTGCTTCACCGTGCCGATCTGGTCGCGGCGCCCGGAGAGGATCTTGTGCGGGTAGCACTGGTGGCCGACGTCCCAGACCAGGCGGTCGACGGGCGTGTCATAGAGATAGTGCAGGGCCAGGGTGAGTTCGATCACGCCCAGTCCCGCGCCGAAATGACCACCGGATGCGGCGACCGACTCGATCAGATAGGCGCGCA
>DATHOV010000183.1:0-3672 GCA_035484515.1 Lysobacteraceae bacterium | reverse complement strand
TCGCGGTCGACGAAATGTTCGAGCAAGGCGCCCGTCGTGAGCTGCGGGCGATCGCGGACCAGCGAGACCAGTTCGACCAGCAGGTTCACGCCCGGTTGACGCAGGGCAGCGAACAGCGGTGGCCACGAGGTGGCCTGGACGAGCGATGGTTCCTGCAGCAGCAGCGCGATTGCGCTGCGCACCAGGCTGCGGCGTGGTGTCGCGGCGCTGCGTTGCGATGCACGTACCGATGCCGCGGCAGGTTTTGCTGCGGCCGCGCCCACGCCCGCGATCTCGGTCAGTCGCGCATGCATCAGGTCGCGGAATGCGCCGTCGGGAATCTGCGCGAGCAAGGGTCGTGCGCGTTCCGCGAGCCGCGCGCGGCCATCGAGCGTGGAGAGGTTCACGTCCTTGCCGAGTTCGGTGAACAGGAATTCCGACAGCGGCGTCGCATGCTGCATGCGCGCCTCGAAACCGATCGCGCCGTCCTTGCGCACGATGGTGTCCGGATCCTCGCCTTCGGGCAGGAACAGGAAGAACGCCTGCCGCCCGTCGCGCATGCGCGGCAGCGCCGACTCAAGCGCCTTCCACGCCGCGCCGCGGCCGGCCTTGTCGCCGTCGAAGCAGAACACCACGTCGGGCGCATTGCGGAAGAGAAGCTCGGCGTGGTCGGGCGTGGTCGCGGTGCCGAGCGTGGCCACCGCCTGGGTGACGCCGTACTGGAACAGCGCGACCACGTCCATGTAACCCTCGACCACGATCAGCCGCTCGATCTTCGAATGCGCCTGACGCACCTGCCAGAGGCCGTAGAGCTCGCGGCCCTTGTGGAACAGCGCGGTCTCGGGCGAGTTGAGGTACTTGGGTGTGTCGTCCTTGTCGACGACACGACCTCCAAAGGCGATCACGCGCCCGCGCCGGTCGTGGATCGGGAACATGATCCGCTTGCGGAACTTGTCGTAGATGCGGCCGGCCTCGTTCTTCGAGAACAGGCCCGCCGATTCGAGCAGGCGCATGCGGCGCTCGTCGGTGCCGAGCGCGTTCTTCAGGCCATCCCAGCCGTCGGGCGCGAAGCCGATGCCGAAGCGCGCGCGGTTCTCGGTATCGACACCGCGGGCTTTCAGATACTCCTGCGCCTTCGGATTCGCATCGAGCTGCCTGCGGAAGAACTGCGCGGCCGAGTCCAGCGCGGCATAGAGGTCGAGCGTTTCGCCGGTCGTATTGCGCTGCTGCGTGTCCCTTGGCACCTCGACGCCGACGCGCTTGGCGAGTTCCTCGACCGCATCGAGGAACTCGAGCCGGTCGTAGTTCATCAGGAAGGAAATCGCAGTGCCGTGCGCGCCGCAGCCGAAGCAGTGGTAGAACTGCTTGGTCGGCGACACCGTGAACGAGGGCGAGCGCTCGTCGTGGAACGGACAGCGCGCCGAATACTCGCGCCCCTGCCGCTTCAGAGGCACGCGCGTGCCGATCAGCTCCACGATGTCGGTGCGTGCGAGCAGGTCGTCGATGAAGGCGTCGGGGATGCGGGCCATCGAGCTAGGATGCCACGCCCGAAACCGCGAGGCGTCGCCGGTTCAACCGGCGAGTTTCTGCTTCACCAGCCCCGAAGCCTGCCCCATGTCCGCGCGCCCCGCGATCCGCGGCTTGAGCACGGCCATCACCTTGCCCATGTCCGCAGGGCCCTGCGCGCCGGAGGTGGCGATCGCGGCGGCGATTTCCGCGGCGAGCTCGTCGGCCGACATCTGCTGCGGCAGGTAGGACTGGATCACCACGATCTCGTCGCGCTCGACCTGGGCGAGGTCCTCGCGGTTGGCCGCTTCGTACTGCGACACCGAGTCCTTGCGCTGCTTGAGCATCTTCTCCATCGCGGCGATCACCTGCGCGTCGTCGAGCACGATGCGCTCGTCGACTTCGCGCTGCTTGATCGCGGCATTGATCAGCCGGATCACGCCCAGGCGCTGCTTCGCGCCGGACTTCATCGCGGCCTTCATGTCTTCGGTGAGTTGGGCTTTGAGGGACATTTCATTTCTCCATAAACACAAAAAGCCGGCGACGCTTGCGCGTGCCGGCTTCAGGCGGGATCGCAAACCTCAGTACAGTCTCTGACGCTTGGTCACGTCGCGCGAGGAACGGCGCAGCTGGCGCTTCACCGCGGCGGCGGCCTTGCGCTTGCGCTCCTGCGTGGGCTTCTCGTAGAACTCGCGCTTGCGGGTCTCGGCGAGGATGCCCGCCTTCTCGCAGGTGCGCTTGAAGCGGCGCAGCGCAAACTCGAAGGGCTCGTTTTCGCGGACTTTGACGGACGGCATGCAGACTCCAGGGACAGTAAACCGTCCAGCAGGACGGGCGAGCCGCGTATGATACCGGGGTGACCAGCCTGATCGCAAGCACTGTCGCCACCTCGGCCGAAAGCGCCGCGCGCGCCGTCGCCGCTGGCGGCGCCCGCACAGCCGTCCTCGGCATCGAAACCTCCTGCGACGAGACCGGCGTCGCGGTCTACGACCTTGCGTCCGGACTGCGCGCCCACGCCCTCTACAGCCAGGTCGCCCTGCACGCCGAATACGGCGGGGTGGTGCCGGAACTGGCCAGCCGCGACCACGTGCGCAAGCTGCTGCCCCTGATTCGCCAGACCCTGGCCGAATCCGGCATCGCCGTGACCGACCTGGGCGGGGTGGCCTACACCGCCGGCCCGGGCCTGATCGGCGCGTTGCTGGTCGGCGCCGGGGTGGGGCGCGCGCTGGCGTGGGCGCTCGACGTGCCGGCCATCGGCGTCCACCACATGGAGGGCCATCTGCTGGCCCCGCTGATGGAAGACCCGGAGCTCAAGCCACCCTTCGTCGCCCTGCTGGTTTCCGGCGGCCACACGCAATTGATCGCGGTGCGCGCGATCGGCGACTACGAACTGCTCGGCGAAACCCTCGATGACGCTGCCGGCGAGGCCTTCGACAAGACCGCCAAGATGATGGGTCTGCCGTATCCGGGCGGTCCGCAACTGGCGAAGCTGGCCGAACAGGGGACGCCCGGCGTCTACAGGTTCTCCAGGCCGATGACCGACCGACCGGGGCTCGACTTCAGCTTTTCCGGCCTCAAGACCCAGGTCCTGCTCGCCTGGCAGAAATCGGACAAGTCCGACACGACCCGTGCCGACATCGCGCGCGGTTTCGAGGACGCGGTGGTGGATACCCTGGCGATCAAGTGCGCACGCGCACTGGAAGCGGCCGGCTGCGACACCCTGATCGTCGCCGGCGGCGTCGGCGCCAACGTCCGCCTGCGCGCGAAACTGCAGGAGCAGGCACGACGCCATGGCGGCCGGGTGAGCTTCCCGCGCCCCGCGTTCTGCACCGACAACGGCGCGATGATCGCGTTTGCCGGTGCCCTGCGGCTTGCCGCCGGCCAGAAGGACGATGCCTGTGTCGATGTGCGGCCGAGGTGGGACATGGCGGGTCTTGCGCCGCTGGAGACACACTGAGTAGCTTTCCCGGGTTGCCATGGGTCGAATCGGACCCGCAATGAGGCCTGCCGGGTTGAAGAGGGCGCAGAGCGGACGGACGACGGAGCTTTCCCGGTTATCGAAGGCGCAAAGCGGACCGACGACGCGGCTTTTCCGGTTGTCGAAGGCCAAAAGCGGACCGACAACATAGCTTTCCCGGTTGTCGAAGGCCAAAAGCGGACCGACGACGCGGCTTTTCCGGTTGTCGA
>DATHOV010000182.1:0-2596 GCA_035484515.1 Lysobacteraceae bacterium | reverse complement strand
TTCGCGTGCTTGAGCGGGCGCAGGTTGACCGGCACGGTCGCGCGCAGGGTCACGCCATCGATGGCTTCGCCGCGATCGAGCAGATAGCTGCGCAGCGCCCCGGCAGCCGAGGCCATCAACACGTCGTTGACGGTGCACTGGTAGGCGCGGCTGACCGCCTTGACGTCGTCGATGTCCAGCGGATCGGCCCAGGCCACGCGTTTGCTGACGCCGAGGCGTCCCTTGAGCACGGTCGGCGGATCGTCGGGCAGCAGGACCGCATTGAGCAGTTCGCGCGCGATCTCGCGACCCTCGTTGGCGAGCACCGCAGCCAGCGATGGATCGTTGTAGAACTCCATGCCCTTGGCGAGCACCTGGCTGCCGATCTTGCGATAGCGTTCGAAACCGCCCTTGCCCTTGCCTGCAGGCTTCTCGTCCTTGAGCCAGACGCTTTCCAGGTCGCTGCCCTTGCCCGCCTCGGCAGTGGTGTCGGTCAGCGACAGCAGCACCTGCACCAGCGCGATGCCATCGGCGTAGCAATGGTGGATGCGCGAAACCAGCGCGCAGCCGCCGTGATAACTCTCGACGAGGTGGAACTGCCAGAGCGGCTTGGTCTTGTCGAGCGGCGTCGAGGCGAGGTTGCTGACGAAGCGTTCCAGTTCGCGCTTGCCCGCTTTACCCGGCAGTGCCGACAGGCGCACATGCCAGTCGAGGTCGAAGTCGGCATCGTCTTCCCAGGTCGCGCCGGTCGGGCCGTCGACGGCCTTCTGGCGGAAGCGCGGGTACGAGAGGAAGCGCGTCTTGACGACCTTGCGCAGGCGATCGATCGCCATCTGCGTGTCGAACATCAGCACGCCGGTGATCATCATCAGGTTGGTCGGCCGCTCCATCCGCAGCCATGCGGTGTCGACGCGCGACATCGGTTCGCGGCGGATCCTGCGCGTGCCTGCCGGTTCCTGTGCCTGCTGGCCCGCGGTTTTCTTCGCCATCGCACGACCCCTCTGCTGTCGGGGCAGTGAATCACGCAGCTACGAGAGGCGTCAACGACGCCGTCACGTGCGCTGCTTCGGCTCGGGCAAGGCCCGGTCAGCTCCGTCTTTCGCTCTCCCGACGCAGATCAGGGCGTCACGCTGAACGTCGTCGGTCCGGCCAGCACGGAATAGCCGCCGTCGTAGAGGAACCATGCGGCATAGTTGCCGGCCGCCATCCCGCTCGTGCTGAAGTTCAGCGAGCCGTCTGCGTTGGGCGCGTATTGCCAGGTGATCGAAGACTGGCTGCCCGGCGCGACGCCGGCGGGATACAGGCCGATCCAGTTCGACGCATTCGCATCGGCGGCGGTCGTCGCGTAGTTGAAGGCGATGCTGCTGCCGGCGACGACGCTGGGCGTCGGGGTTGCCAGGCTGGTTGTCGGCGTTACCGGTGGCAGGAAGGCATCGTTGATCGGCTCGGCGTACTGGTCGTTGGCGGTGAACGGCGTCAGGCCAAGCGCGTTCTCGATCGTGCGGCCGGTGCTGAAGTGGTCGTAGCTGGAGTCGCTGACGTAGCCGCGATTCACCCGGCCCTGCGAATCGACCAGGATCGTCGCGAGATGGTTGGTGGCGGTGGTCTCGGATTCGTCCCAGGTCAGGATCAGCAGCGTGTTCTGGTTCTTCCACGCCGGCGAGGCGAGCAGCGGCGCCAGAGTCTGTTTCAGCCAGCCGTCCTGCACCTGCAGGCTGGTGGGAGAACCGTTACCCGAGGCTTCGCCATCGTAGTAGTCGTCGGCTGCGAGCCAGGCGAACGATGGCGTCGTCGTGATGAATTGCAGGTCGACGGCGAACTGGCCCAGATCCAGCAGATGGGCCTGGCAGCGCGCAGTGTTGGTGCTGATGTCGGTGAAGTTGATGAAAGGAAGATCGTCCGGTTCGAAATAGGAGTCGTTGTTGTTCTTGAGGTTGCACGGGGTGCCCATGCCCTGCTCGTAGCCCTTCCATGTCTTGCCGATCGCCTCGATGCGATCGCCGAGGTTCGGTGAGGCGACATGGATGTTCGGGTAGTAGATCGCGCCTTGCACGAATTCGTCGCCGCCGGCGATGGCGAGGTAGTTCTCGTCGCTCGGATGGTAGGTGCCGCTGTAGTTCGACAGCAGGGTGCCGCCTGCGGCAAGGCTGTTGATGAAGGGTGCGTCCTTGGTGTCGCCGATCACCGAAGCGTAGTCGGTGTTCTCCATCATCACCAGGAAGACATGGTCGTAGGCCGGCACATGGGAGACCGGCGGCGCGAGCGTGGCCGCAGTGACCGGCGTGGACAGGGTGAGCGAGAGGTTGTCGGCGTAGCCGATGTTGTAGGAGGCCGAGGTGTCGGCGAACTGCAGGAGCACCTGGATCGAGCGTGTGCCGACCGGCACCTTGTTGGTGGTCGTGCGGGCGAGGAATCCACTCTTGTTGCCGCGATCGGACGCGGTCACCGGGCCGATCTGGGCGTTGCTGCCGAGCGGCCTCCCGCTGGCGTCGAAGAAGGCCAGGGTGACCGTGGCCTGGCCTGCATACACGCTGTAGCCGCCGAGCCAGCCCGACAGGGTGAAGGTCACTGCACCGCCGTCGATGGCCGCATGCGCGCTCGATACGTCCACCAGCTG
>DATHOV010000181.1:0-3116 GCA_035484515.1 Lysobacteraceae bacterium | reverse complement strand
GCGTGGCCACGCTCTTCCGTGTGTCCGCGATCCAGGAATTACGAATATGCGTCATAGGACTATCGTAGCCCGGGAATAGAGGAGCCAGAAACCCGATCGGATTGATAATCCACTCCGACCCCACGTTCCCAACAACGAAGTCCTCTTCGCCCACGGAGCCCCACCTTGGCATCCATGCAGATCCGCACGCTTCACGCCTACGTCGGCATGCTCATCGCCCCTACCGTGATCTTCTTCGCCACGACCGGACTGCTGCAGATCTACGACCTGCACGAGGCACACCCGGGCTACACGCCGCCGGCCTTCCTCGAAGCGCTCGGCAGCGTGCACAAGGATCAGCGCCTTGCCCTGGATCATCACGGGCCACCTGCCGGCAAGCGTCCACTGGCCACCAGCCCGGCCATCGCCAAGCATGACCGCGAGAAACCGCACGCGGACGCGTCACCCAACTCCCACATCGCAACGACCCTTCTGAAAGCATTCTTCGCCTCGGTCGCCATCGGACTGATCTTCTCCGCCGGCTCGGGTGTCTGGATGGCGTTTCAGCAGACCAAAAGACGACGCATGTACGGGTTGCTCCTTCTGATCGGTACGCTCGTACCCGCCATCCTCGCTGCGCTGACTGCGTGACTGCGGATCAATCGACTACGTCCCCCAATTTACACGCGCATCGGCCCCGCCGATCCGCGACAATAGGCCATGAACCGATTCCGCCCCCGCGGCCCCGCCGCCACCCCCCTGTCCTTCGACCTCGAACGCATCATCCGGTACGGCACAGCCGCGATCGCGAAAGGCGTCGACTTCCCCACCTACCTCGCACGGATGGCCGTCGTGCTGCCCGGTGTCTTCATCGGCGAGGCCGCAGACGCCGATGAAGCCGAGCACGGTCGCCGCGTCGTTGGCATTCTCTCCCGCGAAGTCTGGAGACACTGCCCGCATCCGGCCCACGGCTACGCGCCCGCCCCGCTCGACGCGATCGCGCCGGACGCAGCGTGCCACTGCGGCTCCGGCTTGAAGTACGGGCAGTGCTGCCAGCCGATCGAGGCGAACATGCCGTCGATCGCCATCAACTGGCTCACCCATTTCATCGAGCACCTGCCCCGCACGCGCTGGAAGGACCTCCCCGGCAGCCGCATCCCGGTCGAGATGGTGATCGACCACGCCTTCGCCTGGCAGAAAGCCGGGCGCTACAAGGACAACGCCAGCCTGCTCGAGCCGTGGTTCGACGACGACACCCACCTGCGGCAACCCTACGGACCCCTGCAGGACCTGCTGATCGAAGCCTGGAACGAACTGGGCAAGCGCAAGCGCAGGAACGACCTGATCGAACGCGCGATCGCCCACGGCGACGCCGCCTCGCGCAGCAGCGCCCTGCAACACAAGGCAACCGCCCTCGCCGACGCCGGCGATTTCACGCGCGCCTGGGACCTGTTCCGCGACGCCCAGCGCGCCACCCCCGACGACCCCTCGCTCGCCCATCTCGAAGTGGTCCTGTTGCTCTCCAGCGACCGCGAGGCGGAAGCGCGCGAACGTGCGCGCTTCTGGATCGCGCGCATCGCGCGGCGCAAGGAGCCGCGGCTGCAGGGACTGCTCGATCTGCTGCGCGGCGTGGTGGAGCAGGGCGGGAGCGCGTTGGAGGAAGAGGGTGCCGGAGACGCTTCTTGAGGAAAGGGCCGGGCAAGGTCGAGTTGCCATCCTCTTCTTGTCATCCCGGCCTCTTCGCCACCCCGACCTCTTTGCCATCCCGACCTCTTTGTCATCCCGAGCGAAGCGAGGGATCTCGAAGTTGCCGTGCCTTCGGGTAACAGATGATCAGCTTCGCTGTTGAGAAGCGCTTGACCAGCTTCGCTGTTGAGGAGCGTTTCTCGCTGAGCTCTGGATGACATTTTCCTATGCTACGAGGAACCGCTTTGAATATCATGGCGGACAGACCCGGTTTCCCGCGCCTATGCCATCCTCCACCCATCAGCGACGATCACGCCATGCGCAGGATCCTTTCCTCCTTCATTTGCATCCTTTCTGCACTGCCGTTCGGTCACGCGCACGCCGACGCCGCCGACGACGCGATGGCGCGCGACAACCAGCAGCGGCAGGCCGCCGTTCTGGCCGACATCGGAAAAACCGCTCTCCAGGACCGGGCCATCCTGGTCAAGGGATCCCTGCGCTTCAATGTCTTCGGCCCCGAGGCGACGATCGCCTTCTACACCCTGGCGGGCATCGGCGGGACCCAGCGGCAGTACATGGTGGTGCTGGAAAAGCAGTTGAACTCCGCTGCCGGCGAGGTTGCGCCGCCACTGCCTGCGGCGGATCTGGCACTGCATTTTTATTCCGATCGTCAGGTCGTCGTCGGCCATGCACGTATCGGGGGTCAGGGATGGCGCACGCTCGACGTCGCCCATGCCGCGATCGACGAAGTGCGGGACGTCCACGACGATGAGTTCGCTCTGCGCGCCACCGTCACGTTGCCGGTCGTCGGAGCCCACAAGCCAGTCGTCTACCGCATAACGCATTCGTACGCCAGTCAACTGGCGACGATCGCCGAAACGTCCCGTTGAACGACAGGAAGCGAAGAACGTTGAGTTGACCGACTTTTATTTTGTCATCCCCCGGATCAAGTCCGAGGGCAGGCTCTGAGCGAAGCGAAGGATCTCGCAAATCAATGGGGTACGTCCCCATCGATTGCTTCTGTCGCGCTTTCCTCGCCCAGGCAGTCCCTGGCAAAGACCACGACGAACAGGCTGATCGCCGCCGCGACATTCATCGCGACGAACTCGAGCATGGGCACGGCAATCGCTCCGCGAACAAGGACCGCCAGCCACAGCAGGACGCCGCCGACCACCGCAAGTCCGGACCAGACGCAGACAAGGATCCACGTCCACGGCTTCCGGGTCAGCAATCCGAAAAGGGTGGAAACCTGGAAGGCGATCCCCACCAGGGCCGTCATGGAGCCGTAAATCAACGCGAACACGTTGAGGATGAGCAGCGCGATCACGAAGACGTACAGGGCCACGCGATAGGTCTTGCGGAACCAGATCGGCTTTGGCGCGCGCGGCGACGCGTCGAGCGCATCGGTCGTCGGCCCGGGTGTCGTGGTCGTGGCGGATGCGTCCAGTGCC
>DATHOV010000180.1:0-3830 GCA_035484515.1 Lysobacteraceae bacterium | reverse complement strand
CATTGCGCGCGGTGCGGTTCGCGGGCTGTACGAGCCCGAGTTTCTGGATCATCTGCTGGAAGCGTTCGCGGTCTTCGGCGAGGTCGATGCTGTCCGGGCTGGTGCCGATGATCGGCACGCCTGCCGCTTCCAGGGCGCGCGCCAGCTTGAGCGGCGTCTGTCCTCCGTACTGCACGATCACGCCGACGGGCTTCTCGACGGCGACGATCTCGAGCACGTCCTCCAGCGTCACCGGTTCAAAATAGAGGCGGTCCGAGGTGTCGTAGTCGGTCGAGACCGTTTCCGGGTTGCAGTTGACCATGATGGTCTCGTACCCGTCCTCGCGCAGTGCGAGCGCGGCGTGTACGCAGCAGTAGTCGAACTCGATGCCCTGCCCGATCCGGTTCGGCCCTCCGCCGAGCACCATGACCTTTTTCCGGTCGCTCGGCGCGGCTTCGCATTCGTCCTCGTAGGTCGAGTACATGTATGCGGTGTTGGTCGCGAACTCGGCCGCGCACGAATCCACGCGCTTGTACACGGGGCGCACACCGAGCGCATGACGCAGCACGCGGACCGCGTTCTCGTCGGTGCCAGCCAGTTTCGCCAGACGTGCATCGGAGAATCCCATGCGCTTGAGCTCGCGCAGGCGCGACGCGTTCAGCAATGCGAGGCCCTCGCGCGCCACCTCGCCCTCGACCTGCACGAGTTCCTCGATCTGATCGAGAAACCAGGGATCGATGAAGGACAGCGCGTGCACGTCCTCGACCGACATCCCGGTGCGGAACGCGTCGGCGACATGGAAGACGCGGTCGGGTGCGGGCTCGCGCAGTTCGCGGCGCAGCTCGGAGAGCCCTTCCTCGGTGGTCAGGTCGAGCCCGCTCGGATCCAGGCCCATCTTGCCCGTCTCCAGGCCGCGCAGTGCCTTCTGCAGCGATTCCTGGAAGGTCCGACCCATCGCCATCACCTCGCCGACCGACTTCATCTGCGTGGTCAGGCGCGAGTCGGCCGAAGGGAACTTCTCGAAGGCGAAGCGCGGGATCTTGGTGACGACGTAGTCGATCGTCGGCTCGAACGAAGCCGGCGTCGCCCCGCCGGTGATCTCGTTGCGCAATTCGTCGAGGGTATAGCCGACGGCGAGTTTCGCGGCGACTTTCGCGATCGGGAATCCGGTGGCCTTCGACGCGAGCGCGGACGAACGAGACACGCGCGGATTCATCTCGATCACCACCACGCGGCCGGTCTGTGCATTCACGCCGAACTGCACGTTGGAACCGCCGGTGTCGACGCCGATCTTGCGCAGCACCGCGATGCTCGCATCGCGCAGGCGCTGGTATTCCTTGTCGGTGAGCGTCTGCGCGGGCGCGACGGTGATCGAATCGCCGGTGTGCACGCCCATCGGGTCGAGGTTTTCGATCGAGCAGACGATGATGCAGTTGTCCGCGGTGTCGCGGACGACCTCCATCTCGAATTCCTTCCAGCCCAGGACCGACTCCTCGACCAGCACTTCATGTACCGGGGAAAGTTCCAGGCCGCGGCCGACGATCTCGATCAGTTCCTCGCGGTTGTAGGCGATGCCACCACCACTGCCGCCGAGGGTGAAGCTCGGGCGGATGATGGTCGGATAGCCGACGCGGGTCTGGATATCGAGCGCCTGTTCGAGCGAGCGCGCGACTTCGGCCTTCGGACATTCCAGCCCGATCTCGCCCATCGCGACGCGGAACAATTCGCGGTCCTCGGCCATCCGGATCGCTTCGCGCGAGGCGCCGATCAGCTCGACGCCGTGTTTCTCGAGCACGCCGTTGTCGGCGAGTTCCAGCGCGCAATTGAGCGCGGTCTGCCCGCCCATCGTCGGCAGCAGCGCGTCTGGCTTTTCCTTCGCGATGATCCGCTCGACCGTGCGCCAATTGATCGGTTCGATGTATACCGCATCGGCGGTGTCCGGATCGGTCATGATCGTCGCCGGATTCGAGTTCACCAGCACCACGCGGAAGCCTTCCTCGCGCAAGGCCTTGCAGGCCTGCGCACCGGAGTAGTCGAACTCGCAGGCCTGTCCGATCACGATCGGTCCGGCGCCGATGATGAGAATGGTCTTGAGGTCGGTGCGCTTGGGCATGTCAGTGCGACTCCATCAGCGCGATGAAACGATCGAACAGGCCACCGATATCGTGCGGCCCTGGGCTTGCCTCGGGATGTCCCTGGAAACTGAAAGCCGGTGCGTCGGTGAGCTCGATGCCCTGGTTGCTGCCATCAAACAGCGAGCGATGGGTCACGCGCGCGTTCGCCGGCAAGGTCGGTTCATCGACGGCGAAGCCATGATTCTGCGCAGTGATCATCACGCGACGACTACCCAAGTCCTGCACCGGGTGGTTGCCGCCGTGATGGCCGAATTTCATCTTCATGGTTTGCGCTCCAATCGCGAGCGCAAGCAACTGGTGGCCGAGGCAGATGCCGAAGGTCGGAATCTTTCGCACTAGGAATTCGCGGATCGCGGCGATCGCATAGTCGCAGGGCGCCGGATCGCCGGGGCCGTTGGACAGGAATACGCCATCGGGCTTCAGCGCGAGCACCTGCCCGGCAGGCGTCTGCGCGGGAACGACGGTGATACGGCAGCCGCGATCGGCGAGCAGGCGCAGGATGTTGCGCTTGACGCCGAAGTCGTAGGCGACCACATGGAAACGGGCGTCGACAGGCGCGAAGACGCCGCTGTCCATGTCCAGCGAGCCTTCCTTCCATGCATAGGACTGAGTCGTGCTGACTTCGCGCGCGAGGTCCATGCCGTTGAGGCCGGGAAACTTGCGTGCGGCCTCGATGGCGTGCTCGTGGTCGATGCCGTCGCCGGATGCGAGACAGCCGTTCTGCGCACCGCGATCGCGCAGCAGACGGGTGAGCTTGCGCGTGTCGATGCCGGCCAGCGCGACAACGCCGCGGGCGGACAGCCATTCGGGCAGCGCCACCTGGCTGCGCCAGCTGCTCGGCCGCCGCGGCACGTCGCGCACGATCAGGCCGGCGGCCCAGACACGCGGCGCCTCGTCGTCCTCATGGGTGCAGCCGGTATTGCCGATGTGCGGATAGGTGAGCGTGACGAGCTGGCGCGCGTAGGACGGGTCGGTCAGGATTTCCTGGTAGCCGGTCATCGCGGTGTTGAACACCACCTCACCCACGCTGGTGCCGTCGGCGCCCACGGAAATGCCCTCGAATACGGTGCCGTCTTCGAGCGCGAGGAATCCGGGTCGGGTCACGTCATCGCCTTGGTCATGCGCCGCGTGGCGGCGCCAGGTGCAGGGCTTCCCATCCGGCAGCGTCTGCGACGTTGCGGATAAGAAGGGTTTCGGGCGAGCGGGAATGATACAAGGTTGGCGCCGGCACTGTCCATCGCGCGGACACGTGAGCGGTTTACAATCACCGGATTGCGCAGACCCGAAACCACCCTCATGTACGATCCAAAGCCCTTGCTGCTTGCCCCGCGCCTGAACGATGCGGATATCCGCGTCGAGCAGCGGCCGTTTTCGTACCTGATCGCGCAGGGCATGTTGCGGGCCGACGCGATGGCCGAATTGCAGCGCGATTTCCCGCGCTACCCCGAGGCCGGATTCTTCCCGCACAAGACCGAGGACTGCGGCCCCAGCGTCAACCGGCTGGTCGCCGAGATCACCTCTCCCGCCTTCGCCGACGCGCTCGGCGAACGCCTCGGAGTGCCGGGGATGTCGAAACTGCCGGCGCTCGTGACCCTGTGTTCGCGCCTGAACCGCCGCCATGGCACGATCCATACCGACAGCCGTTCGAAGGTACTGACGACCCTGGTCTACCTCAACACCGACTGGCCGCACGGCAGCCCGGGCTGCCTGCGCTTC
>DATHOV010000179.1:0-4711 GCA_035484515.1 Lysobacteraceae bacterium | reverse complement strand
GCCCGCCCAATGCCTCCCAGGCCGCATCGGGACCCGCCTTCCCCGAGTCCCGAATCCGGAACTGCCCCTTGCCGTCGTAGCCGAGCCGGCGCGTCTTCAGGATGCACGGCGCGCCGATGCGCGCGATGGCCGCATCGAGCGCCGTGCGCGAATCCACGTCGGCGAATGCAGGTACTGCGATGCCGATCTCGCGGAACAGCGATTTCTCTGCGAGGCGATCCTGCGCCACCGCGAGCGCACGCGGATTCGGGAACACCGGCACGCGCTCGGCAAGCCAGCGCGCGCTGTCGGCCGGCACGTTCTCGAAATCGAAGGTCGCGACGTCGATCCGCGATGCGAAATCGGCGAGCGCGTCGAAATCGTGGTAATCGGCGCGCAGCAAGGGCGCGCACTGCGCGGCGCAGGCGTCGGCGGCACTGTCGAGCACGAGGAAACGCAGGCCCAGCGGCGCTCCCGCGAGCGCGAGCATGCGTGCGAGCTGGCCCCCGCCGAGGATGCCGACGGCAGTCATCGATGCGGCGTCGGCTCGCTGCGCGGATCGGCGTTGTCGAGCACGTCGCGGGTCTGGGTGTCGCGGAACGCATCGAGCGCGGCACGCACCGCCGCATCGTCGTAGGCGATGATCGAAGCCGCGAACAAGGCCGCATTGGCCGCGCCGGCGGCGCCGATCGCGAAGGTCGCCACCGGCACGCCGGCCGGCATCTGCACGATCGACAGCAGCGAGTCGAGTCCGCTCAACGCCTTCGACTGTACCGGGACACCGAGCACCGGCACGGAGGTCTTCGCGGCCAGCATGCCGGGCAGGTGCGCCGCACCGCCGGCACCGGCGATGATCGCGCGCAGGCCGCGCGCAGCCGCCTGCGCGGCGTAGTCGAACAGCAGGTCGGGCGTGCGGTGCGCTGACACCACCTTCACTTCGTGGGTGATACCCAGTGCATCCAGCCGCGCGCTGGCGTGCTGCATCGTGTCCCAGTCGGAACGGGATCCCATGACGACGCCGACTCGTGGCGCTGCGGTTGGATTGGTCATGTCGTTGCGATCCCGCGCATCCAGTCGAAAGTGAGAAATATGTTGTAAACGTCCGCCAGCGAATACAAAATCCGTTAGCTTGTGTGCAGCATAGCGGCTGCCGACGGAGCGGAGAACCCATGGATCGCCGGCTGCTCGAAATCCTCTGCTGCCCCAGCACGCGCCAACCGCTGGCGATGCTGCAGTCGCACGAGATCGAAGCGATCAATCGCGCGGCCGCCGCCGGCAGTCTGCGTCGCGCGGATGGCAGTACGCAAGCCGAGCCTTTCCGGGAGGGCCTGATCACACGCGACCGCAAACTTTTTTACAGGATTGACGACGGCATCCCAGTTCTGCTCGCCGACGAATCGATTTCCTCAGTTCAGATCACAGATTTTCCGGCGTGACCCGGTTACCCTGCCAGTATCCCCCTCGTGGCGACCTGTACCGATGAAAGCCACGATCTGCCGGACCTGCACATGAGCGACGAGAGCACCCGCATGATGCCCGCAGCCGCGGTCGCCCGGACGATCGGGGACCTGTTCGACGGCATGCGCGCCCGCCTGCGCGAGCCGATGGTCGCGATGTTCGACGCCCTCGACGACACCCTGTTCGACCTCGGCGAACGCGCCCGCTCGGGCGAGTCCCAGCAGCAGCACTTCGACGCCCTGCGCGAATGCCGCCGCCAGCGCGGCGCCGTCCAGGAACGCTTTCTGGCCTTGCTGGGCAGGACCGATGCCGAATCGGCCAGCCATCCGCATGCGCAGCTCTCGCTCGTGGATCCGGATGACCTCGAGGAAGATCTCGCGATCGACAGCATGGCCACCCGGACCACGCAGCGCCTGTCCGCAGTCCTGCACG
The DNA here is from genome assembly GCA_035484515.1 of Lysobacteraceae bacterium. GTDB lineage: Bacteria > Pseudomonadota > Gammaproteobacteria > Xanthomonadales > Xanthomonadaceae > SZAS-103. Next base: position 2,842 of record DATHOV010000179.1, on the reverse strand, counting down.
CCCTCGACCAGCGCGTCGCGTGGATGCTTGGCGATCCCGACATGGATCCGCAGCGCAATCCATTCGGTCCGTTGCAGATCGGCAGGGCTTTCCGCGAAGCCTCAGGGCCGATCGAAATCGACCTGCAGACGCGGCTGGTGCTGTACAAGATCTTCGAACGCCAGGTGCTCGGCGCGCTCGAGCCAGCGTATGCCGAGATCAATGCCCGGCTGGCCGCCGCGGGCGTGCTGCCGATGCTGGGCCATGGTCGCGGGCGGGTGCCGCACGCGGTTGCGCAGCGTACCGAATCCTTCCCGCATGGCCGCGAGGCGCTCGCCGCCGCGCACGCGATCCCTGCCCAGCGCAGTGCATCCTCCGCACTCGAGCAGGACGAGCGCGACCTGCTCAATGCCTTGCGCTCGCTGCTGATCCGCGAGACTGCGTCGGCCCTGATCGCCGCACAGGCCGCTCCGCACGCGCAGGCAACGATCCACCAGGTTCCGGCAGCCGAGGCGATGGATCGCGCGCTCGCCCGCTTGCACACGCCGCACGAAGGACAGCCCTCGACGCCGCCGCGGATGCTGGCAGCGCAACTGCTCGCCGAGGCGACGTACACGAACGGTTCTGCGCCACCCTCGCCGCAGCAATCGGCTACGGTGGACATCGTCGGGCGCGTGTTCGACGCGCTGTCCAACGACCACAGCATCCCCACGCCGATGCAGCCGGTCATGCAGACCCTGTTCCTGCCGGTGATGCGCGCCTCGCTGCGCCACCCGGGCCTGATCGCCGAGAACGACCACCCGCTGAGGCAGTTGCTCGACCTGGTCGCCGAAAGCGCGATCGGCTGGTGCCCGAGCGTGGATCCGGATGCGCGCGCGCTCAACGACCTGCAGGATTCCCTGCAGCAGATCGCGGGCAGCGAATCTCCCCATGATGCCGAGCACATCGTCGCGCAGCTGCGCTCGCAACTCGAGCAGCAGCGGCGCCGGTCCGAACTCGCCGAGCAGCGCGCGGTCGAGGCCCATGCCGGTCGCGAACGCCTGTGGCAGGCGCGCCGGCAGGTGAACCAGGCGTTGATCCAGACCATCGGCCACGCGCCGATACCGACCTGGGTGCGTTACCTGATCACCCGGCCATGGATGAACTGCCTCGTGCTGCTGTGGCTGCGCCAGGGTCCGGACTCGTCCCCCTACCGCGAAGCGTTGGGTTTCGCCGAGTCGCTGGTCTGGTCCACGACCGCCGGCACCAGCCGGGTCGAGCAACTGCGCCTGCGCGCGATGCTGCCGATCATGGAAGCGCAGTTGCGGCAAGGACTTGCGACGGTGGCCTACCAGGACAACGAGATCAAGCAACTGGTCAACGAGTTGCAGCAGTACGTGCGCTACCGCATCGGCGACCTGCCGGCGCCGGCATTCATCGAAGCCGAGCCTCCGGCGGGGAGCGCACCGGGCGCACTGTCCGCCGATCCGGGCAGCGTCGACGAGCAGCCGCTACCGCAGAACGTGAGTCCGGAGTTGCTGGCACGTGTGCGCACATTGCGTCCGGGCACCTGGTTCAGCTTCGAGAACCAGTCCAAGGGCAGCGAACGTTGCAAGCTCTCGTGGATCAGCCCGTATTCCGGACGTTGCCTGTTCGTCAACCGCAACGGCCTGAAGATCAGCGAGCAGCGTCCGGAAGACCTGGCCCACGCGATGGAGCAGGGCATGGCGAGCATCGTCGAACACAACGGCCAGATGCTGCAGCGCGCGCTTTCGCAGGTGCTCACGCAAGTGCGCAACGGCGGCGACGAAGCCAAGACCGCCTGACCGCCCACGCCGGATGCCGGGCGGAACCCATCCCTCGCTGCAGCCGCCGGACCCTCGTGGAGTCGCGGCGGATGTCGCGCGTGCGCTGGCCGAGGACATCGGTCCGGGCGATGTAACTGCCGACCTCCTGCCAGACGTCCCAACGCAGGCCTGGGTGGTTTGCAAGCAGGATGCGGTGATCGCCGGCGGCCCCTGGTTCGACGCCACCTTCCGCGCGCTGGACGGACAGGCCCGGATCGACTGGAACGTGAACGAAGGCGCACGCGTCGAAGCCGGCACGGTGCTCTGCCGGCTGCGGGGCAATTCGCGCGCGCTGGTCAGTGGCGAACGCACCGCGCTGAACTTCCTGCAGACCCTGTCGGCGACCGCCACCGCGACCGCACGCTTCGTCGATGCCGTGAGTGGCACGCGCGCGCGCATCCTCGACACCCGCAAGACCCTGCCCGGCCTGCGCCTGGCGCAGAAATACGCCGTGCGCGCGGGTGGCGGATGCAACCACCGGCTCGGCCTGCACGACGCGATGATGCTGAAGGAAAACCATATCCTCGCGGCTGGTTCGCTGCCGGAGGCCATGCGCCGCGCACGCACGATGCATGCGGGCGTGCCGTTGATCGTCGAGGTCGAGACGCTGGCCGAACTCGACCAGGCGCTCGCCGGACTGCCGGATCGCATCCTTGTCGACGAGTTTTCGATGGACGACCTGGGCGAAGCCGTGCGGCGTGCGCAGGGAAAGGTGCCGCTGGAAGTCTCGGGCGGCGTCGGACTCGATACGGTGCGTGCGCTCGCCGAGACCGGCGTGGATTGCATCTCGATCGGCGCGCTCACCAAGCACGTGCAGGCCGTGGACCTGTCGATGCGCTTCGGTACGCCGCCGGGGAAGTGACCTCTGCGCCCGGACCGCGCATCAGGTCTCAGTGTTGCATCAGGAACCAGGCCGCGATCGCGGCTATGACCACCAGCACGACCACGCCGCCGATGAGCTTGCCGCTGGCTCCGCCCTTGCCGCTGCCATTGCCGGCCGTTTCGATCTTGCGGGTCGCGGCGACCTCCTGGCCCGG
>DATHOV010000178.1:0-3762 GCA_035484515.1 Lysobacteraceae bacterium | reverse complement strand
ATGCCGGCGAACTTCTGGAACAGCACGCCCTTGCCTTCCATGACCGGCTTGCCGGCGAGCGGGCCGATGTTGCCGAGGCCGAGCACGGCGGTGCCATTGGTGATGACGGCGACGAGATTGCCGCGCGCAGTCAGAGCGGAGGCCTGGTTGGGATCGGCGACGATCGCCTCGCAGGCGTGAGCGACGCCGGGCGAATAGGCGAGCGCGAGATCGCGCTGGGTCAGCATCGGTTTGGTCGGCGCGATCTTGATCTTGCCGGGTGGAAATTTCCGGTGATAGTCGAGCGCGGCTTGCTTGAGGGTGTCGTCGGTCATGGGGGAGCCGTGAAGGGTGAATCGTGGTGGTGAATGGTGAAAGCCAGGCAACCAATGCGCCGCTACGAAACGATACTACCGCACGGCTGTTACGACTCCGTTCGGAAATCGTTGCGAGAGATGCGCAGCTTCAGGTAGCCGAATGCGGCAAGGCCGGGAGCGCCATGCACTCGTCCGTCGTCGACCTGTTGGCAAAGCCGGTCAATGACGAGCCAAAGAGCTAGGCTATTCGCTCGCAGCCGCGCGGCGCAGGGCGGCCAGCGAGGTGGCAACATCCTCGTCCGTCGTCGACCAGTTGCTCACCGAAATCCGCAGCACCGCGCGGCCGCGCCACGTCGAGCCGCTCATCCACGCGCCGCCGTCCTCGAGCAAACGCTGCACCGTGCGGCGCGTGTGCTCATCGTCGCCGAAGCTCGCGCAGACCTGGGTGTAGACGACATCGTTCAGCACCTGCGCATCGGGTATGCCCGCGACGCCGGAGGCGAATGCCTGCGCGTGAGCGCACAGCTGCTCGACCAGATCGGCCACGCCCTGTCGTCCGAGGCTGCGCAGCACCGCCCACACCGGAATCGCGCGTGCGCGGCGCGACAGTTCGGGGACACGCTCGTAGGGATCGCGATGAGCTTCGTCCATGATCAGGTATTCGCCGTGCATGCCCATCGCGGCGCGCAGGGCGGCGGGGTCGCGCACGATCGCGACACCGCAGTCGTAGGGTACGTTGAGGGTCTTGTGCGCGTCGGTCGCCCACGAGTCGGCGGCTTCGACGCCGGCGACGAGATGGCGCAGCTTCGGCGAAGCGGCGGCCCACAGGCCGAATGCGCCGTCGACGTGCACCCATGCGCCATGACGGTGCGCGAGGGCGATCGCCGCGGCGAAATCGTCGAATGCGCCCGAATGCACGTTGCCGGCCTGGAGGCAGACGATGGTCGGCGCGCCGCCGGATTCCAGTGCAGCGGCGAGCGCGGCGACGTCGATGCGTCCCTGCGCATCGGCAGCCACTTCCTCGGGTGCGCCGAGGCCGAGATAGCGCAGCGACAGGTCGACGGTGTCGTGACGTTCGGCACCCACCAGCACGCGCACGCGCGGACCGCCCTGCAATCCGTTGCGCGATTCGTCCCAGCCCGCTGCGCGCAGCACGGCGCCGCGCGCGGCGGCGAGGCAGGTGAAGTTCGCCATCGTCCCGCCGGTGACGAAACCGACCGCGCTGGCCGCGGGCAGGCCGAGCAGATCGAGCAACCAGGTGGCGGCGGTTTCCTCGAGCGCCGAATTGGTCGGCGTGAGCGCACGCAGGCCCGCGTTCTGGTCCCAGGCGCTGACCAGCCAGTCGGCCGCGAGCGCGGCGGGATGGGTGCCGCCGATCACGAAACCGTAGAAGCGTCCCGATGGAATGGCGACGAGACCGCGCTCGGCGTGGACTCCGAGCCACTCGATGACTTCAGCCGGATCGGTTGGGCCTTCGGGCAAGGGGCCGCCAAAGATCGCGGCCATCTCCTCGACCGATGCCTGCGCAGGCACCGGGCGATCGCGTTGCGATTCCAGCCATGTGCGCGCGTGTCCGATCGCATTGTCCAGCGCTGCGTAGCGCTGTGAAAAGGGGGTCAGAGTGAAGTTTCGCATGTGCCGTCCTCGGCCACGGATTACCTCTCGTGCGAACTGCTCCGACCCCTCTCGCTCCTACACCACCCGCACCTTGCGCAGGTTCAGCGCCGGATCGCGCCAGAACGCATCGTTCTCGAAGCGACGGAACAGGTCCGGCGGCAGGATGGTCTGGCGCTCGTTCGGCTTCACCTTCGAACCCACCACGTGCAGGCCCGGCGTGCCGGCGCGCATGTCAAATTCGTTCGCTTCGTATTCGACGTTGTCGAAGTCGTGGGTGAACGCGGGCTCGCCGATGAAGTCGTAGATCGCCGCCATGGTGCGCGCCGGCTCGCGGGTCAGGCTCTCGTACTGGACCAGGATCATCTGCTGGCCGGCGCCTTCGTCGTTGTAGGCTTCCTTGAGCCCATTGAACGGGAAGCCCACCAGGCCGTCGTTGCTGGCCATGCTGTCGGCGCGCTGGTAGACCGTGCCGCCGGCGTTGTAGCCGAAGATCGACGAAGGCTGGAACGTGTTCTTGCGGATCAGCCGCTCGACGCTGTCGATCACCCACGGGATGTGGCGCACGCAGGCGATCACCTTGCTCTCCGGCATCAGCTCGCGCAGGTGGCGCAGCTTGATGCACCACATGCGGTTGGTGTCGAAGATGATTTCCTGGGTGAATTCAGGTCCGTAGTAGTTGTCGAACAGTCCGCGCAGCACACGCTTGCGCTGGTCGTCGCTGATGAACACCGAGAACTCGTTGCGCGCGCTCATCTCGCTGGTGATCGTGTTGAACATCCCGGCCACCGGGCCGCTCATGCCGGCGTGGAAGCGCGGGTTCTGCTTCAGCAGCCCCGACAGCAGGGTGGAACCTGAGCGCGGCAAGCCGGAGATGAAATGGAATTTGTGCGACATCGTTTTCCCCTGTCGATTCGTGATGGTGGGCCGTGCGTCCGGGCGCGAGCGTCCCGGAGGCATGCGAGCGGCGGATTATGCCCTGATAACGGCGAAGCCGTGAAAAAGGGGCCAGAGTTAAAGTTGACCAGCTCCGCTGTTGAAAGCCGCGAGAAGCGCCTTCCAACGAGCACATGCCTCGGCGCGAAATTTACGTTGGCCCCTTTTTCACAGCCCCAGCACCAGATCGCCGGCATCGACATGGTCGAGCCGGATCCGGTTGGCGAACAGCGAGAACGCAAGCATCCCGGCCAGGCCGTTCGCGCGCTGCACCCACGGCGGGACGTACAGCGGCTGGGCGATGAAGCCGCCTTCGAAGAACGGCTCGAAGCGCAGCACATCCTGCAGCGCCATCTTGCCGGCGAACAGCAGCCGGCACAGGCCGAGCTTGCCGTTGCGCAGGGCCCAGCGGAAGAAGGTGTGCACCGACAGCAGGCCGTGCAGATAGACGGTGTCCTTGGTGAAGGCGCTGCCGCCGGCCAGGGGTGCGCCACGGAACACGCGCTGCGCCGAGGTGAAGCTCTCGTTGTCGCCCTGCCCGGAACTGGCGAAGAAATCGAACACGTCCAGAAAGCTCGCGCCGTTCATCGCCATGTCGATCGCGATGATGCGCAGGCTGATCCGCTTCATCCGCGCGATGTCGATCGCGCCGGTGATCTGCTCGGCGAAGGTGGCCAGGCCTTCCTGAGTCGCGGTGACGCGCGGCGAGCTGCGCGCGAAGGACTTCAGGTACGGCTGTTCGCGGCCATTGAGCGCGGTCAGCGAATGCACGAAGGCCTCGTGCTCGAGCAATTGCTGGCGGTCGTAGTCGCTGAAGGCGGCATTCGTGCGCAGGCGGATGCGGGTCGGGCCGGCGGCGGCCTTGGCGATCAGGCAGGGATCGAGGACGACGCTGATCTTGTGGCGGGTGAAAAAA
>DATHOV010000177.1:0-2363 GCA_035484515.1 Lysobacteraceae bacterium | reverse complement strand
TTTTCCAAGGTGTTCGTTCGCGGCCGCCGCGCGTTCCAGTGGGGCGACCCTGTAGCCAAAGAGCATCACCTGCAGCAGGTAATCGTGGACGAAGCCATCGATACCCAATTGCTCGAACTGTCCCACGTGGGTCAGTTCGTGCGCGAGCATCCGCCGATCGTGCACGTAGTTGCGGCCGATGTAGATTGCATACCCGAAGGTCGTCGCCGCCGCGCCGGGCATCGAACCGGTGCCGAAGACGTCGCTCAACCGACTAGATGTCTGCGGGTCAGAGAGCAGCGGGATGGGTTGGTCGATCGCGAGGCGCACGCGTTCGGGATGGGCCACACCGACCTTCTGCGCGATCCGGGTCTCGTTCGCATTGAGCGGACGACCGACTGCGAGGCCCCTCCGCTCGGCTTCGCGATACCAGGCGACCACGCCCGGCTGCAGACGGGCGAGGCTTGCCAGGACTTCGGGCGAAGTGAGGCCCATCTCCCGCGTCTGCTCGTTCGTGATCGCCTCGTCCATCGCGCAGCCGCCCAGCGGCAGCCCGATGCAGGCAAACAAGACGGGCAACAGCGCGGCGGTCGCACGCATCCTGGCGTGGTCGGCGATCAGTAGCGGTAGTGATCGGGCTTGTACGGCCCGTCCACGTTCACGCCCAGATACGCGGCCTGCGCGTCGGTCAGACGGGTGAGTTTCACGCCGATCTTCTCCAGGTGCAGGCGCGCGACTTCTTCGTCGAGCTTCTTCGGCAGGATATAGACCTTGCGGTCGTAGAAGTCCTTGTTCGCCCACAGGTCCATCTGCGCCAGCGTCTGGTTCGAGAACGAGTTGGACATCACGAAGCTGGGATGGCCGGTCGCGCAGCCGAGGTTCACCAGCCGGCCTTCGGCGAGCAGGAAGATCGACGGACCGCCTTCGAACGTGTACTTGTCGACCTGCGGCTTGATGTTGATGTGCTTCGCGCCCGACGCGTACAGCGCATCGACCTGGATCTCGTTGTCGAAGTGGCCGATGTTGCAGACGATCGCCTGGTCCTTCATCGCCTTCATGTGCTCCAGGGTGAGCACATCCTTGTTGCCGGTGGTGGTCACGTAGATGTCGCCGCGGCCGAGGGTGGACTCGATCGTGTTGACCTCGAAGCCTTCCATCGCCGCCTGCAGCGCATTGATCGGATCGATCTCGGTCACGACAACGCGTGCGCCATAAGCGCGCAGCGAATGCGCCGAGCCCTTGCCGACATCGCCGTAACCGGCGACCACGCAGACCTTGCCGGCGAGCATCACGTCCATCGCGCGCTTGAGGCCGTCAGCCAGCGACTCGCGGCAGCCGTACAGGTTGTCGAACTTCGACTTGGTCACCGAGTCATTGACGTTAATCGCCGGCACAAGCAGCTTGCCGGCTTCGGCGAGCTGGTAGAGACGATGCACGCCGGTGGTGGTCTCCTCCGAGACGCCCTTCCACTCCTTGACCACGCCGTGCCAGAAGCCCGGGCGCTCTTTCGCGACGCGCTTGAGCAGGTCCTTGATGACCTGTTCCTCATGGTTGCCCGAGGCTGTGTTCACCCAGTCGGAACCGTTCTCGAGTTCGTAGCCCTTGTGGATCAGCAAGGTCACGTCGCCGCCGTCGTCGACGACCAGCTGCGGGCCCTGGCTGTTGGGGAAGCTCAACGCATCGAGCGTGCAGTCCCAATACTCTTCGAGCGTCTCGCCCTTCCACGCGAACACCGGTGTGCCGGTGGCGGCGATCGCGGCGGCGGCGTGGTCCTGGGTCGAGAAGATGTTGCACGAAGCCCAACGCACTTCGGCGCCGAGATCCTTCAGGGTCTCGATCAGCACCGCGGTCTGGATCGTCATGTGCAGCGAGCCGGTCACGCGTACGCCGGCGAGCGGCCTGGCGGGAGCGTACTTGCGGCGGATCGACATCAGGCCCGGCATCTCGTGCTCGGCGATATCGATTTCCTTGCGGCCCCAATCGGCGAGCTTGAGGTCGGCGACCTTGTAATCGTGGGACATGGTTTCCTTGGCGACAGCGTTCATGGGTATCTGCTCCTGTACGCGCCCTGGTCGGTTCGAAGGGTCGCGGGGTGGGTAGGCGCAGTTGCAAGTTCTAGTCCCTCACCGAGCCTGTTCCCGCGTCTCGTCGAAACTTCGGAGCCGTTCGTGGTGAGCTTGTCGAACCCATGAACGGCAGCCGGAAAGTGGCGACTCGACCGAAATTGCAGCGCCCCTCGGCGGGAGGATGTCACTATATCGCGGAATCGCGATGAAACGATGAATCAATGAGAGCTGAACGGCCATGACCTCTGCCGCATTGCGGCGGCCCTTGCATGGCGGCAGGATGACCCTATCCAGTCGGCAACCGCCGCGTGGAGCCTG
>DATHOV010000176.1:0-7449 GCA_035484515.1 Lysobacteraceae bacterium | reverse complement strand
TACGGCGATCTCGAAGTGGACTGGGCCGAGGTTGAAAAGCTGTGGCCGGGGCCGGCTACCGGGAGCGCATCCCAGCTTCAGTAACCACCTCAGCCTGCTGCACCCCGCGCATCCGCATAATCCCCCGCCGCAGTCGCATCGCCCTTGCGCGCACGCCCCAGCAGATCGGAAACCGCAGTGAACATCGCGGCGACGAGGACGTTTGCGACCAGTGCGATCATGCCGATGTACACCGTGCCGACGCACGGTACGGGATAGGTCGGCTTCACGCCCTGCATCCAGCTCAGGGCGGTGCCCAGGGTCATGCCGACCGCCCAGCCGGCGAGCAGGGCGTTGGCGCGGAACCAGGGCGTGTACAGGCCGAACACGATCGCCGGGAACACCTGCAGCATCCAGATGCCGCCGAGCAGTTGCAGGTTGATCGCGAACTCCAGCGGCAGGAACACCACGAACAGCAGCGCGCCGAACTTGACGACCAGGGAGGTGACCTTGGCGACGGTCGACTCCTGCTTCGCGGTCATGTTCCGGTTGACGTACGGGCGCCAGATGTTGCGCGTGACCAGGTTCGCCGCGCCGATCGACATGATCGCCGCCGGCACCAGCGCACCGAGCGCGATGGCGGCGAAGCAGAATCCGGCGAACCACTCCGGGAAACTTTTCAGGATCAAGGCTGGCACGACCGCGGTGCCTTTCGCATCGACGTGCGCAGCGATCGCCATGTAGCCCATCAGCGCGATCAGCCCGAGCGCGACGCTGTAAGCCGGCAGCAGCATCGCGTTGCGGCGCAGGGTATCGGGACTCGATGCGGCGAGCACGCCGGTGGACGTGTGCGGATACAGCAGCAGGGCCATCGCCGAGCCGAGCGCGAGGCTGGCGAAGGCCATGCCCTGTCCCGGTTGCAGGAGGATGCCGGTGGCGCCGCCCTTCGCCGCGAACGCGTGCGAGGCGGCGGCGAACACCGCGCCGTAGCCGCCCAGTTGCGCGGGAATGACGATCACCGCGGCGATCACGAAGACGTAGACCATCGCATCCTTGACGAAGGCGATCATCGCCGGTGCGCGCAGGCCGCTGGTGTAGGTGTACAGCGCGAGCACGACGAAGGCCACGATCAGGGCGATCTCGGCACCGTTCGCCAGCGCGCCGAAACCCATCGCCGCGAACACGACCTGCATGCCGACCAGTTGCAGGGCGATGTAGGGCATCGTCGCCAGCACGCCGGTCAGCGCGACCGCGAGCGCGAGCCAGTGGCTGCCGTAGCGGCCCTGCGCGAAATCGGCGAGGGTCACGTACTCGTGACGGCGGCACACGTTCCACAGTCGCGGCATCAGCAGGAAGAAGATCGGGAAGGCGACGATGGTGTAGGGCATCGCGAAGAAGCCGTACGCGCCGACCGCGAACACCAGCGCCGGGACCGCGACCATCGTGTAGGCGGTGTACATGTCGCCGCCGAGCAGGAACCAGGTGATGACCGTGCCGAAGCGGCGGCCGCCGAGCCCCCATTCGTGGAGATGGTCCAGGTCGGCTTTCTTCCAGCGCGCGGCGACGAAGCCCAGCACGGTCACCAGGGCGAAGAAGAAGGCGAAGACCGTCCATGCCGTCCAGTGGACGATGGTGTTCGCTGCGGCGCCGCTCATGCGCGTCGGCCCCGGTGGACGAGCCAGATCAGCGGCGGCAGCAGGAACAGCCAGACGAACAGGTACCAGTAGAAGAACGGGAATCCCAACAACGCCGGTTCGGCGCGGTTGTAGAACGGCACCACGAGGGTGGCGACGAACGGGATCAGCAGCAGGAGTCGGCGCATCGAAGCTCCAGTCGATCGGCTGGCGGCCGCGTCGCACGATACCCGGAAAGCGATCGCACGTGCGAGGGCATCAGCGCGCGAGCCCGTCCCGCAGGGGCAGCTCGCGACACGGCGATCCGGCGCATTCCCAGCTGTCGGCGGAGCGATCTGCGGCGAGCACCGCGAGTGCTTCGTCACCGATGCTGGAGACGATGCTGCCGAGTGTGCGGTCGCCAGCGCGGATCTCGGCGCCCGTCGCCAATCCGTTGCCCGCGATGCGTGCCAGCACGCGCTTGGCGTGGCCGAGGTAGTGCGTGCGCGCGACGATCTCCTGGCCGGGGTAGCAGCCTTTCTTCAGGCTGTAGGCGTTCAAGCGGTCGAGCGAGAGCATCTGCGGTGTCCACTGTTCGCTCTGTTCCATCGGCAGACGCGGCAGGCCGTGGGCGAGATCGAAGGCGATCCAGCGGCGTGCGTCGTCGTCCGCATCACCGGGCGCCGGTGCGGAGGCATCGCGCGTCGCATCGGACGCAGCGATGCGCAAGGTCCGCGTGCCGCCTTCGGCGCCGAGGTCGAGTTCGATGCTTTCCGCATCGCCCTGCGTCGCGGGATGGAATGCCGAACCGCTTGCGTGCGGTGGTGTCGCGAATGCGCCGCATGCGCGCCCATCCTCGCGCGCGTGCAGCTTGACCTTGCTGCGGAACACGAAGCGTTGCAGGCGGGTCGCCAGTTCCGCGGCCGGAAAGTCCGGGGCGATCAGCCAGTAGCGCTGCGTGTCCAGGGCTGCCAGTGCGAACAACGCGATGAGGCGGCCCTTCGGATTGAGCCAGCCGTTCCATTGCCAATGCCCGGGCATGAGGCTGCGCACATCGTTCATCGTCTGCGCCTGCAGGAAGGCCGCCGCATCGGGTCCGGCCACCTCCAGCACCTGCCATCCGGGCAGCGGAAAGTCCTCGGAGTGCGCTTCTTGCTTGTCTGTCATGGCCTCGGGTCTTAAACTTCACGTACACATGCGTACGTTCCGATGATAGGCGAAACCTCTCGTGCAGCCGATGCCGGCGATGCTTCGCCGATGCAGCAGCCTGCATCGGCGGAGGTTCCTGCCGACGTCGCCGTGGACGCGGAAGGCAAGGGCAGGCAGGCTCCACGCGAGATCGGCGGCCGCGACGGTCCCGAGCCGACGCGCTATGGTGACTGGGAGAAGAACGGCCGCTGCATCGATTTCTGAACGCGATTCAAGCTGCACGCCGTGAACCGGCGCTTCCGCTCCGAAAATCCATTGACGGATCTCATCATGGCGACACCGCAACGTCCTCTTTCGCCCTTCACGGATATCTACCGCTGGCAGATCACGATGACGCTGTCGATCCTGCACAGGATCACCGGCATCATCCTCGCGGTCGGCGCGTTCGGGATCGCGTGGTGGCTGCTGGCGGTGTCGGCCAGCGACATCCGCTACCGACAGTTCATGGACCTGGCCACGTCCGTTCCCGGCAAGATCGTGCTGGCCGGCTTCAGCTACTGTCTGATCTACCACCTGCTCAACGGCCTGCGCCACCTGCTGTGGGACAGCGGGCATGGTTTCGAGATCAGGCAGTTCTACCTGACCGGCTGGACCGTGGTGGTGCTGTCGTTCGTGTTGACCGGCGGCCTGTGGTTCCTCGCGATGGGCCAGGGAATTTCGCCATGAGCGCGCCGGGCATGGACAAATCGATGCGCACGCCGCTCGCGCGGGCGCGCGGACTCGGCTCGGCGAAGGGCGGCGTGCATCACTGGTGGGTGCAGCGGCTGACTGCGGTCGCGCTGGCGCTGCTGACGCCGTGGTTCCTGTGGACCCTGGTATCGCTGATCGGCGTGCCGCATCCGGCCGTGGCCCACATGCTCGGCGATCCACGCCGCGCGCTGCCGCTGCTGGCCTTCGTGCTGGCCCTGTTCTGGCACGCCAAGCTCGGCCTGCAGGTGGTGATCGAGGACTACGTCCACACGCGCTGGATGGAGATCGCGCTGCAGATGGCTGCGACCTTCGCCTGCGCGGGCGGCGCGCTGGTCTGCGTATACGCCATCGTCCGCATCATGTTCGCGCTGTGATGGCGCGGTCCAACCGAATCAGCAGGCACGAGTGTCCATGACGAGCAACTACAAGATCACCGAGCACCAGTTCGACATGGTCGTGGTCGGCGCCGGCGGCGCCGGGTTGCGCGCGACCTTCGGGCTTGCGGCGAAAGGCCTCAACACCGCCTGCATCACCAAGGTGTTCCCGACGCGCTCGCACACGGTCGCGGCCCAGGGCGGCATTTCCGCGGCGCTCGGCAACATGGGCGACGACGACTGGCGCTGGCATTTCTACGACACCATCAAGGGCGGCGACTGGCTCGGCGACCAGGATGCGGTCGAGTACATGTGCCGCGAGGCGATTCCCGCGGTGATCGAACTCGAGCACCAGGGCGTGCCGTTCTCGCGCACCGAGGAAGGCAAGATCTACCAGCGTCCGTTCGGCGGCATGACCACGCAGTACGGCGAAGGCCCGGCGGCGCAGCGCACCTGCGCGGCGGCCGACCGCACCGGCCACGCGATGCTGCATACGCTGTACCAGCAATCGCTCGCGCACCACGCGCAGTTCTTCGTCGAATACTTCGCGCTCGACCTGATCATGGACGCCGATGGCGCCTGCCGCGGCGTGCTCGCGCTCGACATGTCGACCGGCGAGCTGCACCTGTTCCGCGCGCACGGCACCGTGCTCGCTACCGGCGGCTACGGCCGCGCCTATTTCTCGTGCACCTCGGCGCACACCTGCACCGGCGACGGCGGCGGCATGGCGCTGCGCGCGGGGCTGCCGCTGCAGGACATGGAGTTCGTGCAGTTCCATCCGACCGGCATCTACGGCGCCGGCTGCCTGATCACCGAGGGCGTGCGCGGCGAGGGCGGCATCCTGCGCAACTCCAACGGCGAGCGCTTCATGGAACGCTACGCGCCGCACTACAAGGACCTGGCCTCGCGCGACGTGGTGTCGCGCTCGATGACCATCGAGATCCGTGAAGGTCGTGGCGTCGGCGACAAGAAGGACCACATCTTCCTGCACCTCGACCACCTCGATCCGAAGATCATCCACGAGAAGCTGCCGGGCATCGCCGAGTCCGCGAAGATCTTCGCCGGCGTGGACGTCACCAAGCAGCCGATCCCGGTGCTGCCGACCGTGCACTACAACATGGGCGGCATCCCGACCAATTACCACGGCGAAGTGGTCACCCTGAAGGACGGCAATCCCGACAGCATCGTTCCGGGCCTGTACGCCATCGGCGAAGCGGCCTGCGTGTCGGTGCACGGAGCCAACCGGCTCGGTTCGAACTCGCTGCTCGACCTGGTCGTGTTCGGCCGCGCGGTCGCCAACCGCTGCGGCGAGACGATCAAGCCTGCGCAATCGCATGCGACGCTGCCGAAGACCGCCTGCGACCAGGCGCTGGCGAACCTCGACCGCTTGCGCAACGCGAATGGCTCCACGTCGACGGCGCAGATCCGCGACGCCATGCAGCGCGACATGCAGGACCACGCCGCGGTGTTCCGCACCGGCGAGACGCTCGATGAGGGCGTCGCGAAAATCACCAGGATCGCGAAGTCCTTCGCCGACGTGAAAGTCTCCGATCGGTCCCTGGTGTGGAATTCCGACCTGATCGAGACGCTGGAACTGCAGAACCTGCTCGGCCAGGCGCAGGCGACGATGGTGTCGGCCGCGAACCGCACCGAATCGCGAGGCGCGCATGCGCGCGAGGACTTCAAGGATCGCGACGACGTCGAGTGGATGAAGCATTCGCTGTGCTGGGTCGACGACAACAACCGGACGCGCATCGACTATCGGCCGGTGCATCGCAATACGTTGAGCGACGACGTCGCAGCCGTGCCGCCCAAGCCGAGGGTGTACTGAGGTACTTCCGCATGTTGCCCCTCAACGAACATTCCTACAGGTAATCGCACACGTGGCCGAATTCACGCTTCCGAAGAACTCGCGCGTCGGCAAAGGCAAGCGTTTTCCCGCGTCCGCCGACGCCACGCAGGTGCGCGCGTTCAAGATCTATCGCTGGAACCCGGACGACGGCCGGAATCCGCGCACCGATACCTACGAGGTCGACCTCGCCAAATGCGGGCCGATGGTTCTCGACGCCCTGATCAAGATCAAGAACGAGATCGACCCGACACTGACTTTCCGCCGCTCCTGTCGCGAAGGCATCTGCGGCTCGTGCGCGATGAACATCGACGGCACCAACACCCTGGCCTGCACGCGCGCGATCGAGGATTGCAAGAAGTCCGAAGTACCGATCTATCCGCTGCCGCACATGCCGGTGGTGAAGGACCTGGTTCCCGACCTCACCCACTTCTATGCGCAGTACGCCTCGATCAAGCCGTGGATCCGCACCCAGAGCGCGCCGCCGCCGGATCGCGAACGCCGGCAGTCGCCCGACGAGCGCAGGAAGCTGGATGGTCTGTACGAATGCATCCTCTGCGCCTGCTGCTCGACCTCGTGCCCGAGCTACTGGTGGAACGGCGACCGCTACCTCGGCCCGGCGATCCTGCTGCAGGCCTATCGCTGGATCGTCGATTCGCGCGACGAGGACACCGGCGCACGCCTGGACGACCTCGAGGACCCGTTCAAGCTCTACCGCTGCCACACCATCATGAACTGCACGCGGACCTGCCCGAAGGGATTGAATCCTGCGAAGGCGATCGCGGAGATCAAGAAGCTGATGCTGCAGCGGCGTGCGGTCTGAGCTGCTGCGTGGCATCGGGAGAGCGAGAGATGGGTCCATCCGATCCGCCACGGGCGAGCGGGAAACAGCGTCTGGTCGCTGCAGCGTTCATAGCGATCTATCTGCTCGCAGGCTGGCTGGGTTGGCGGCAGGCGCAGGCCGACTTCATGGTCTCGAAGGTCGTCGGTTACGGTTTCGTGCTGATTGCGGTGCGCTTGACGCTGCGTTTCCTGCCGGTCGTGCTGACGGGGCGCATGTCCCGCTCTGCTCGTTTCGCGCTGGACCCGACTTCGTACGGCAGGACCGTCGGCGAAATACATGGCGATGCCGTTCGCCGCATCGAGGACGAACGCAAACGTTCGCGCCGGATGTGAGCCAGGACCCCGATCTTCCACGCCTGCGCTGGCGCTGCCGCCGCGGCATGCGCGAGCTCGACCAGTTGCTGCTGCGCTACCTCGACCGCTGCTGGTCGGAATCCTCCGACGGCGAAAGAGGCGTTTTCCTACGGCTGCTGGAATGCGAAGACGATACGCTGTGGCGGTGGTTCATGGGGCTCGCGGCACCGGAACAAGAGGATCTCGATGAGCTGGTCGGACGCATCCGCAATCTGCCGCCTTGAGTGGCGTCGCTCGCGCTGGCTGTCGGCGGCGTTGTGCCTGCTTGCACTCGCTGCGGTCGCCGCGTTGTGGCTCAGTGCATTGCCGCGGATCGGGTGCGAGATCGGCAGCGGCCTCGTGCTCGCGTATGCGGGATGGCTGCTGCATCGCGAAGGGCGGCGTCCCGATTGCGTGCTGAGTTGGGCGGGCGGCAATGCCGGATGGCAGGTCGAATGCGACGACCGCACGGAATCCATGCGTCATGTCGATACCAGCGTCCGCGGCGGACTGGTCGTGCTGACGCTGGGCGATGGCAGCGGGAAACTTCGCCGCTGGA
>DATHOV010000175.1:0-3564 GCA_035484515.1 Lysobacteraceae bacterium | reverse complement strand
CATCAAGCCCGAGCACGTGGCACAGGCACTGGAAGGCAAAAAAGGCGGACCGGTCGCCGAAGGCAACGTCGGCGGCGGCACCGGCATGATCTGCCACGAGTTCAAGTGCGGCATCGGCACCGCGTCGCGGCGCGTGGACGTCGATGGCCACGCCTACACCATCGGCGTACTCGTGCAGGCGAACTACGGCGTGCGCGACACCCTGCGCATCGCCGGCGTGCCGGTCGGCCAGTACCTGCGCAACGACCGCGTCTACTCCGACCCCACCGTCTGGGGCCCGAACGCTGCCGCCGCACCGCATATGCACGCGCCCGACGGCGAGGCTCGCGACACCGGTTCGATCGTCGTCGTCGTCGCCACCGACGCCCCCATGTTGCCAAGCCAGCTCAAGCGCCTCGCCCGCCGCGCCGGCCTCGGCGTCGCGCGCATGGGCAGCTATTCCGGCAACGGCTCGGGCGACCTGTTCGTCGCATTCTCCACCGCCAACCGCGACGCGATGAAGGACGAGCCCCTGCAGTCCGCCCAGTTCGTCGGCAACGACCACCTCGATCCGCTGTTCCTCGGAACCGTGGAAGCGACGGAGGAGGCGATCGTCAATGCGATGGTGGCGGCGAAGGACATGCAGGGGGATGGGGGCCGGTATGCGAAGGCGATTTCGCATGAGGGGCTGGTGGAGTTGTTGAAGAAGTTCAACCGGTACCAGCCGCAAAAGTGACATGGCGCCAAAGGCGCCCTGTCATCCCGGACGTAGCGAGCTGTCTGTGGGGAACGTCGGACCACGCGAGGACAGATGACCAGCTTCGCTGTTGAAAAGCGCTTCCTGGCATTGCTCGGGATGACAAATGTTGTTGGGATGACAAATGCGGCGTCGCCGAAGGGGAACGGGATGGGCGTCGCCTTTGCCCGCGGGTGCCGTTTCGTTCAAGCTAGTACACCTCCAGGGTCGATCCGGTGCGCTGCATGCAGGTGAAAAGCGTCGTAGAGGTATCGTCAACCAAAGGCCGTCTGATGAGCGATCGTCTGGTGTTCTACATCTCCGACGGTACCGGCATCACCGCCGAGACCATCGGCCACAGCCTGCTGACCCAGTTCGAGGGCATCCGCTTCCACACCCAGCGGTTCTCGTTCGTCGATTCGGAGGACAAGGCGCGCGACGCGCTGCGGCAGATCCAGACGGCGGCCGAGGTGCACGGCTGCAGGCCGATCATCATCAGCTCGGTGGTCGACGAGTCGATCACCGGCGTCCTCGAGGCGAGCGGGGGATTGATCCTCGACGTCTTCGGCCCCTTCATCGGCCGCATCGAGGCCGAACTGGGCAAGCAGCGCGAACGCCATGTCGGCCACGCGCACGGCATGGTCGATTTCGCCGCCTACGAGGCTCGCATCAAT
Source organism: Lysobacteraceae bacterium (assembly GCA_035484515.1). Lineage (GTDB taxonomy): Bacteria > Pseudomonadota > Gammaproteobacteria > Xanthomonadales > Xanthomonadaceae > SZAS-103. Next base: position 2,175 of record DATHOV010000175.1, on the reverse strand, counting down.
GCGACCAATTACGCGCTCACCCACGACGACGGCGGCAACGTCAACTACAACGAGGCCGACCTGATCCTGGTCGGCGTATCGCGCTCGGGCAAGACGCCGACCTGCCTCTACCTCGCGTTGCACTACGGCGTGCGCGCTGCGAACTATCCGCTCACCGAGGACGATCTGGCGGACAAGGAACTGCCCAAGCGCCTGCAGCCGTACCGCAAGAAGATCTATGGCCTGACCATCGATCCGGTGCGGCTCCGGCAGATCCGCCAGGAGCGAAAGCCCGACAGCCGCTACGCGACGATCGAACAATGCCGGATGGAAGTCGCGGCCGCCGAAGCCATGTTCAAGCTCGAACGGATCCCGGTGCTCAGCACCACGCACACCTCGATCGAGGAAATCGCCAGCAAGGTCATGACGGCGCTCGGCATCCAGCGCCAGTTGTTCTGAGCCGTCGTCCGGGAAAGCGGGGGAGGGGTTTGCAGGCGATCCGGAATGGCCCCGGAGTCGTTGAGTGTGCGACGCATTTCGCGTTCTGACAAGCGTTGCGGAACGCCACGAAACGCGTGCTAGCATCGGGCCATGCCCACCATTGCCCGATCGCAATCCACGTCTTCGATGCGCATCCCGCGCATGAGCCGTTTCGCTTGGCTGATGGCGCTGTACGCGGAGAACCACGAGCGCCTGCAGAAGCTGTTCGCCCCCGGAAACCTGGCGATCGGAAGCCACGTTTCGACCGGACGCGACGGACTGGTGCTGCGCATCGACGTGATCGAATGCCATCCCTACACCACCGAACTGCGCCTGTCCTACCCGCAACTGCGCGACGGCCCGAACGGGCAGCCCGACCCCTCGGCATGGGTGCGCCATTATCGCGACGCCCGCCAGGCCGAAGTCACCCATTGCCATGTCGGTCGCCGCTGGCAGGATGCGCTCGGACTGCAGCCGTCGCTGCCCACGCTGATCGACCACCGCATGCGGATGAACGTGTTTTTCAGCAAGTGGCTGGAATATCTCGGCGAGCAGGGCCACGGTTCGCTCAGCCTCGGGCCCCTGGAAGGCCTCGCCGCGACCGCCTGAAGCCGCGGTAGTGGTCTGCCTTGAATTCCGTTCGTGGTGAGGAGGGTGGATCGAGACCGAAGGTCGAGGCCGCCCGTCTCGAACCATCCACCAGCGGCCCTTCGAGACGCCGTGCCTCGGTCTTCGACCTGTCCGGTCATGGTGAGGCATGGATCGAGGCCGAAGGCCGAGGCCATGATCGAACCACCACGGCTCCTCAGGACGAACGGTAACTTCAAACTGGACCACTACCGAAGCCGCACCCGGCTTGACGCAATCCTGCACGGCCTTTATCCTGTGCGTTCGCCAGCACGTGGGGCTATAGCTCAGCTGGGAGAGCGCTACAATGGCATTGTAGAGGTCATCGGTTCGATCCCGATTAGCTCCACCACTCTGTCCCCATCGTCTAGAGGCCTAGGACACATCCCTTTCACGGATGCGACCGGGGTTCGAATCCCCGTGGGGACGCCAACTTAACCCGGCCAATAATGACCAAGGCTGCCGCAAGGCGGCCTTTTTCATTTTTTTCGTCGAATGCCGCTCATCAGTCGGAGTGCGCCACACGGACGCGCCTTGATAGCCTTTCCAACTGCCTGATCGCGACGCATGACGACTTCATCGCGGATTTTTGCACCTTCATCGCGTTGCGATGCAACTTCATCACGACGCAATCAAGCTTCATAGCAACGCAATCAAGCTTCATCATATCGCGATGCAACATGATCACGTCGCGATGATGTTTCCTCGCGTCGTCATCATGCGCCGGCGGATGCGATGAAGTTGCATTGCGTCGTGATCAAGCTTCATCGCATCGCGATGATGTTGCATCGCGATGCGATGAACCTTCATTGCGTTCCGATCAAGTCTCATTGCGGCGCGATGTGTCGTCCCCGGACGCAATCAAGTTGCATCACGACGCAATGAAGGTTCATTGCGCGGCGACCGACGCCCGTCTCATCGCGAAATTCCCGGGATGCGCGCTGCCGCAGGCAGCCCGCGACACCACGCAGGCGTGTCCCTGCAGGCTTCCGGATGATCATCGCGAGACGCTGTTCCGACGACTGGCGTCAGGCCAGCCCTGGTTGTCCGGTGCGCCTCCTTCCCGATCCTGTCCCGGATCTGCGAAAT
>DATHOV010000174.1:0-7780 GCA_035484515.1 Lysobacteraceae bacterium | reverse complement strand
ACACTGTCAAAGATCATCCAGGTCTTCCGACCCGACCGAACCCTTCAGATCCGGCCGCACGGCGCCTTTCGCGCCAGCGAGCCGCACATCATACAGCCTCCATCACGAAGGTCAACACCTCGGATGAGGGAAAGTGCGGGCGACGGCTTTGCATCGCCTCGATGGGGTCAGGATGGCGTGGGTTCGAGCCGTACGCGCGCGAAATTGCGCTTGCCGATCTGCAGTACGCCTTCGAATCCGGGCGCGAATACGCGCATCGCATCCTCGATCACTTCGCCATCGATTCGCACTGCGCGTTCCTTGAGCTTGCGCGACGCCTCGCCATTGCTCGGGGCGAGGCCGGCAGCAACGAGCAGCGGTGCGATGCGAAGACCATCGACAGGCACGCGCAGTTCATGCAGAGGCAGCAACGCCGTATCGCCTTCGCCACGCACCACCGCATGCCATCCCGCGATCGCCTGCTCGGCTGTCGCCGCATCGTGGAAGCGCGCGGCGAGTTCGCGCGCGAGCCGCAACTTCGCATCGCGCGGATTGAGTTGTCCCGCAGCGACCTCGGCCTGCATGCGCCCGAGTTCGGCCATCGAGACATCGAAACTCAGCAGCTCGAACCATCGCCACATCAACGCATCGCCGATCTTCATCGTCTTGGTGACGATATCGATCGCCGGTTCGTTGATGCCGATATAGTTGCCGAGCGACTTCGACATCTTGTTGACGCCATCGAGTCCTTCGAGCAGCGGCATCGTGAGCACGATCTGCGGCGGCTTGCCGGCCTGCTCCTGCAGCGCGCGTCCCATCAGCAGGTTGAAGCGCTGATCGGTGCCGCCCAGCTCGACGTCGGCCTCGAGCGCGACCGAGTCGTAGCCCTGCACGAGCGGATACAGGAATTCGTGGATCGCGATCGGTTGCTGCGACGCGTAGCGCTTCGAGAAGTCGTCGCGCTCGAGCATGCGCGCGACAGTGTGCGGTGCCGCCAGACGGATCATGTCCGCGGCCGTCATGCGATCGAACCATTCGGAATTGAAGCGCAGCTCGGTCTTCTGCCGATCGAGCACCTTGAACACCTGCTCGGCGTACGTGCGCGCGTTCGTATCCACGTCGCTGCGCGTGAGCGGTTTGCGGGTGACGTTCTTGCCAGTCGGATCGCCGATCATTCCGGTGAAGTCGCCGATCAGGAAGATCACCGCATGACCGAGATCCTGGAACTGGCGCATCTTGTTGAGCAATACGGTGTGGCCGATGTGCAGGTCCGGCGCGGTCGGATCGAAACCGGCCTTCACCCGCAGCGGCCTTCCCAGTTTCAGACGCGCCTCGAGCTCCTCGCGCTTGATGATGTCGGCCGCGCCGCGCGCGATCAGGTCGAGGCTGGATTGGAGGTCACTCATCATCATCCTGTTTTTGCAAGCAAAGCGCTGCAGGGCGTCAGATTAAGGAGGTTGAAGGCAATGTTACGTTAAAGTGAAGTTAATTGCTGCAGAGCAAAAAATCCAATTGCAACAAAGACTTGACGTGCATCTTTCAAGCAATTTATGGTGCGCGCAATTCTAAGAGCCCCGGAGGGCCGCGCGCATGGAACAACCCACCCAGTCCGTCACCGGCGCGACCCCGCAAGATAGCGCAACCTCTGCCCGGCCCGCCAAGAAGTCCTGGTTCAAACGCCTGGACGCCGCCGGCAGCGAGGACTTCCGCGGTCGCTGGTCCCGCGAACACTGGATGCTCGCCAGCATGTTCGCCACGATGGGTGCTCTGGTTGTCGCCATCGTTCCCGGTTTCACCAACGCGCTGCACGCACCGAAAGCCACGCGCGCCACCTTCGCCCTGTCGCTGCCCACGCTGCCGAAATCCCAGGCCCCGGTGCCAGCCGAAGACTGGCAGCTCGTTCGCGTGCGCAAGGGCCAGACGCTCGATTCCCTGTTCGCCGACTTCAACCTTTCCGCATCCGTCAAGCAACAGGTGCTCGCGCAACCCGGCGCGAAGGCAGCGCTTGCGCATCTGCGCGACGGCGATCAGCTCGCGTTCGACATTCCCTCGCCGGGCGTGTTGCGCGGCCTGCGCTTCGACAAGGACGATTCCACTCGCGTCGAACTGCAGTTCGACCATTCCGCTGTCCACAGCGTAGTGATCCGTCGCCCGCTCGAACGCCGCCTCGAATCCACCAGCGGCGTGATCGCCGGTTCGCTGTTCAGCGCAGGCGAGAAAGCGGGCTTGAGCGACGCATCCGTCATCCAGATGGCGAAGATCTTCTCCTACGACATCGACATGGCACAGGACCTGCAGCCGGGCGACAGCTTCCAGGTCGTGTACGAGGACTTCTGGCGCGATGGCCAGCGCGTGCGCACCGGCGACATCCTCGCGGCCAGCTTCGACAACAACGGCAAGCGCTACTTCGCATACCGCTACACCCATGCGAATGGCAAGACCGAGTACGTCGACCAGGACGGCACGCCCTTGAAGAAGAGCTTCATGCGCACGCCGGTCGAGTTCACCCGCATCTCTTCGGGCTTCACCCTCGTCGGACGCATGCACCCGATCCTCGGCTACATGCGCGCGCACACCGGGGTCGACTATGCCGCACCGACCGGCACGCCAATCGTCGCCTCGGGCGATGCGAAGATGGTGTTCGAGGGCTGGAAGGGCGGCTACGGCAACTGCATCATCCTCGATCACGGTGGTGGCTACACCACGCTGTATGGCCACATGTCGCGCTTCGGCCACTACCACGTCGGTCAGCACGTCGACCAGGGCACGACGATCGGCTACGTCGGCATGACCGGCATGGCGACCGGTCCGCACCTGCACTACGAATTCCGCATCAACGGCGTGTACCACAACCCGCTGTCGGTGACGATGCCCAAGCCGCAGCCATTGGGCGGCGAGGAACTCGCCCGCTTCCGCGGGCAGAATGCGACCGCCCTGGCGCAGCTCAACCGCATGCAATTGCTCACGCACGAGACGGTTGCACTGAAGGTGCTCGACGCACCTGCCTCGGTGAAGAACGCGATGAAACGGCAGATGGTGGCTTCCGCGCGCAAGCTGCATCGGTCGCGTGGCTGAGAGCGCGCTTTATCTTGGACTGATTTCGGGCACCAGCGCGGACGGCATAGACGCGGTGTTGATTGAGTTCGCAGGTCCATCTGCGAGAGACGAGCCATCGTCGTCTGGATTTGCCGGTCATTCGGACGATGTATCCGCCCTATCCCGGCCATCCATGGCCGGACTTTCAAATAACGGCTCTCCGCTCCGGGTAGTGGCGTCGCGCACGTTTCCGTATCCCCAGGACGTCCGCGAACGCATCGTCGCGCTCGCCAAGAGCCGCGCTTCGATCCTGCTCGACGACTACGGCCGCCTCGACGCCGAGATCGGCGAATGCTTCGCGAAAGCCGCGTCATCCCTGCTGCACGAAGCAGGCATCGATCCCACCGCAGTCGCCGCGATCGGATCGCACGGCCAGACCGTCTGCCATCGCCCGAACGGTGCCTTCCCTTTCACGTTGCAGATCGGCGATCCGAGCGTGATCGCCGAACGCACCGGCGTGACCACGGTCGCCGATTTCCGGCGTGGCGATGTTGCCGCAGGTGGCCAGGGCGCGCCGTTGCTGCCCGCGCTGCATGCCGCGGTGCTCGCCGATCCGGCGATCCCGCGCGCGATCCTCAACCTCGGCGGCATCGCGAACCTCACCCTGCTCGTGCCCGGCCGCGACGTGCTCGGTTTCGACACCGGCCCCGCAAATTGCCTGCTCGATGCCTGGGCTGCACGGCACCTGGGCAGCGAGCGCGACAACGGTGGCGCGTGGGCGAGCAGCGGCACGGTCGATCACGACCTGCTCGCGCGCTGCCTCGACGATCCGTATTTCTCCGCCGCACCGCCGAAGAGCACCGGCCGCGAAGTGTTCAACCTCGACTGGCTCGACGCGCGCGTACACGCAGGCATCGCGCCCGAGAACGTGCAGGCGACCCTGCTCGCGCTGTCCACCCGGACGATCGCCGATGCCCTGCGCGCGAACGCGCCGGCGACGCGCGAGGTCTACGCCTGCGGCGGCGGCGTGCACAACGCGGCGCTGATGGACGCCCTGCGCACCGAACTGTCAGGTGTACGCGTCGATACCACCGCCGCGCTCGGACTCGATCCGGATTTCGTCGAGGCTGCCGGCTTCGCCTGGCTTGCGCGCGCGCGACTCGCGGGCGAACCCGGCAACCTGCCATCTGTCACCGGCGCACGCGGATCGCGCATGCTCGGCGCGATCTATCCCGCGTCGCGCTGAGCGGACCCGCGCGCGGCCGGATCGCGCATCAGCCAGAGGATCAGCAACAGCGCTGGCACACCGATCGCCGTCGTGTAGACGAAGAACGCGGGGTAACCGATCGCATCGACGATGCGCCCCCATTGGCTGGCCAGACTCTTCGCCGGCAGGCTCCACAACGTCCCGAACAGCGCGTATTGGGTTGCCGTGTAGGCCTTGCTGGTCAGCGAGGACATGTAAGCGATGAAAGCGGTTCCGGCGATGCCGTTGGCGACGTTGTCCAGACTCACCGCGCTGGAGAGCCACGCGATCGGCGGAGCGGACTTCAGGCCGAAGCCGGCGATGTAGCCGTAGAACAGGTTCGCGCAACCGAGCAGGACCAGGCCGATCAGCATCGTCGGGAGAAACCCGATGCGCTTGACCAGCCAGCCCGCAAACACCGCACCACTCAGCGTGAGCGCCACACCGTACAGCTTCGACACCAGCGCGATCTGGTCGAGCGTGTAGCCCATGTCGAGATAGAACGTGTTGGCGGCGACACCCATCGTCATGTAGTTGAGCCGGTACATGACGATCAGCAACAGGATCGGGATCGCCAGGCGCCTGCCGTAGCGCTGGAAAAAATCGACCAGCGGCAGCACGACCGACCCGGTCATGCGTTCGAGCGCGGGACGGAACGCCGCGACCCGCAACAGCGCCAGCAGCACGAGTTCGACCAGCAGGATCGCGCCGAAGCTCACGTCGATGACCAGGGTCGATTCCTTCGCAGGCAACGCCAGCCGGAGCGCCGCGCCGACGAGAGCCGTCGCGGCGATCGCGACGATCAGCGACGACACGCGCATGCGTTCGATCGTGGATTGCAGCAGGACCGGATCGACCAGCGATTCCCTGCGCGCGTGGCTGCCGTCGGGCTCCCGGATCAGCAGGCAGGTGACCGGCCCCACCAGCATGCATGCGGCCATCAACAGATAGGACCATGTCCAGCCATGTCCGCTCGCCGCAATCAACGCTCCCGCGCCGCTGCAGATCAGAGCCAGCTGGTATCCGATCTGGTAGGCCGCGGCCACGGCGCCCTGCCATTCCATGCTCGCCGATTCGATGCGATACGCGTCGACTGCGATGTCCTGGCTCGCCGCACAGAAGGCCGTGAGGGTCGCGAGCAGGGCCATCTGCTGCGCTCTCCGGGCCGGATCATGCAGCGCCATCGCCACGATGCCCGCGATGACGCCGACCTGCGCGAGCAGTATCCAGCTGCGGCGCTGACCCAGGATGCCCAGGACCGGCAGACGCAGGCGGTCGATGATCGGCGACCAGAAGAACTTCAGCGAATAGGCGAGCCCGACGAGGCTGAACATGCCGATCGTCGTGCGATCGATGTTCGCCAGCCGCAGGCGCGCCGACAGCGTGGTCAGCACCAGCGGAAACGGCAGGCCCGACGCGAAGCCGAGGAACAACATCGTGATCACGGCCGGATGCGCGTAGTCGCCCAGCGTCTTGCGTCGTTCAACGGCCGCTTCGGTCACGACGCATAGTCCACGGCATACGGCGCATGATCGGAAAACCGCGGCGTCGGATGGATCTCGCAGCCTTGGAGTTTCTTCAGCAATCCCGGCGTCGCAAACTGGTAATCGATCCGCCAGCCGACGTTGTTCGCGCGCGCCGCACCGCGTTGCGACCACCACGAATATTCGACTGCCTCGGGTTTCAATGCGCGGAAGGTATCGACCCAGCCCTGCTTCGGCGCCGGCGTTCCATCCCCGCAGGCATCGGCGACCATGCTGTTGAGCCAGGCGCGCTCGGCGGGCAGGCAGCCGGAGTTCTTCTGGTTCGAGGTCCAGTTCCGGATGTCGTTCTTTGCACGCACGATGTTCCAGTCGCCGCACAGCACATAGTCGCGGCCGCTCGCGAGGAAGCCGTCGAGGATCGGCTTGAGCCATTCCATGATCCGGAACTTGAATTGCTGGCGCTCCTCGCCCGAGGAACCCGAGGGCACGTAGATCGAGACCACACTGAGCTTGCCGAAGCGCGCCTCGATGTAGCGGCCTTCCTCATCGAAGTCAGCGCGCCCGAGGCCGGTCAGCACCTCATCGGGCTCGCGCCTGGCATAGATCGCCACGCCGCTGTAGCCCTTCTTCGTACTCGCATCGCGGAACCAGGCCTTGTAGCCCTTCGGCAGGAAGCCTTCCCCGCGCAACTGGTGCTCCTGCGCCTTGGTTTCCTGCACGCAGAGCACGTCGGCCTGCTGCGCCGCGAACCAGTCGAAGAATCCCTTGCTGGCCGCCGAGCGCAGGCCGTTGGCATTGAAGCTGATGATGCGCATGGGTCGCCGCCGGACGAAGTCGCGACATCATACGGAGGAACCCGCCGCGCCGGCATGGGTAGTTGGTAACGCGGCCCATGTCGCACGCGGATCCCGCCAACCGTGGTAGTTTCGCGTCAACCAAGCGAGGCCCAGGAGGCCCGGATGCCAAGCAGGATTCCCGACGGCGGTCAGCGCGGCTGGATCATTCCGATCGGCGGCGCGGAGGACAAGGAAAGCCGGCGACGTATCCTGAGGCGATTCGTGGATCTGTGCGGTGGCAAGGACGCCGATATCGTCGTCATCCCGACTGCGAGCCGCAAGCCCGACACCGGCAGCCGCTACGAGGACCTGTTCGACCGCCTCGACGCGGGTCGCGCGACCTCCATCGACTTCCTCGAACGCGAAGACGGCGGCCGCGACGATTACCTGCGCCGGCTGGAGAAAGCCAGCGGCGTGTTCTTCACCGGCGGCAACCAGCTGCGCATCTCGACCATCCTCGGCGGCACCCCCGCGGCGAAGATGATCCGCGAGCGCAACGCGCACGGCGTGCACGTGGCCGGCACCAGCGCTGGCGCGAGCATCCTGTCCGAGCACATGATCGCTTTCGGCAAGGAAGGCTCCTCGCCGCGTGCGGGCAGCGTGCGCCTCGCCCCGGGACTGGGCCTGACCAACCGCTTCATCATCGACCAGCACTTCCGCCAGCGCGATCGTCTCGGTCGACTCGTCGCGGCGCTTGCGTACAACCCGTTCGCGATCGGCATCGGCCTCGACGAGGACACCGCCGCCTTCATCAATCCCGACAACGTGATCGAGGTCGAGGGCAGCGGCGCGGTGACGGTAGTGGATGCGGATGGACTCGAGTTCTCGTCGATGGCCGAAGTCAGCCTGAGTCAGCCGGTGTGTCTGCTTGGGTTGAAGGTGCACATCCTGGTACAGGGCGCGACGTTCAACCTGCACACACGGAAGGCTTCGGCGGGGGCGCTTGGCAACGCACGGTAGGCGATCTGCTTCACATCGTTATGCCCGCGCCTTCGGGTTTACGGAGCAACGCATGCATTGATGCCTTCCCTTGATCGCCATCGCCTTGTCGATGCCGTGGTCCGTTTCGCGCCATTGCTAACCCGGAAAGTTCCATCGCGGGTCCGTTTCGCGCCGTTGCTGACCCGGAAAATTCCAACGCGGGTCCGTTTCGCGCCATTGCTGACCCGGAAAATTCCAACGCGGGTCCGTTTCGCGCC
>DATHOV010000173.1:0-4231 GCA_035484515.1 Lysobacteraceae bacterium | reverse complement strand
GCGCATCCATGAAGCCCAGGAACGACTGCTGGACGAAGTGCGCCTGCAATCGACGCGTGGCGAGGAAGCGCGGCGGATCGCCAACCTCGGCGACTGGATATGGAACCTGGAGACCGGCGAGATCTTCTGGTCGCCGGAGGTCTTCGCGATCTGCGGCGTGCCCTGGCGCGATGGCCCGCTGCGCATCGAGGAAATCCCCGCGCTCATGCATCCGGACGATCGCGAGCGCATGCGCGGCTACCTCGGCCGAGCGCTCGGCGACGGCGAGTTGAACGAGACCCAGTACCGGATCGTGCGACCTTCCGACGGCGCCACACGCGTGATCTACGCGCGCGCCGAATGGGCCGACCGCACGCCCGGCCGGCGCATGATGCGCGGCATCCAGCAGGACATCACCGAACTGGCGCAGGCGCGCGAGCGCCTGCGCGAGGCCGAGGATCAGTACCGCTTCCTGTTCGAGCACAACCCGCTGCCGATGTGGGTGTACGATCGCGACACCCTGAAATTCCTCGCCGTCAATGACGCGATGCTGGCCAGCTACAGCTATTCGCGCGGGGAGCTGCTGCGGGCCACGACGCTCGACATCCGCCCGTCGGAGGATGTCGAGGCCTTGCGCGCGGCCGCACGCGGCGACCCCGGGGCGCGACCGCAGGGCAGCATCTGGACGCACATGCGCAAGAACGGCAGCCGGCTACGCGCGGAAATCCACGCGCGCGAGATCGAGTTCGAAGGCGCGCGCGCATGGCTCGTGCTGGCGCTGGACGTGACCGAGCGCGAGCGCACCGAACAGCGCTTCCAGCTGGTCGCGCGCGCCACCAGCGACGCGATCTGGGATTGGGATCCGCAGGCCGACACGACCTGGCGCAGCGACAATGCTTATTCCTTGTTCGGCTATGAGCGCGATGAGATCGGCTCGACACGGCACGCGGTCGATACCGTGCTCCATCCCGACGATCGCGCACGCATTAGCGACAGCCTCGATCGCGTGATCGCATCGGATGCGAGCGAATGGGAAGACAGCTATCGCCTGCTGCGCAAGGACGGCAGCTACGCCGAGGTGCTCGATCGCGCACTGATCCTGCGCAGCGAGCACGGCCGCGCGATCCGCATGGTCGGCGGCATGCTCGACGTGACCCAGAAGCATCGCGACGAAGCCGACCTGCGCCTGTTCCGGCGCGCAGTGGAGTCCGCCGACAACGGCATCGTGATCGCCGACGCACGCCTGCCCGGACTGCCTGCGGTGTATGTCAACCACGCCTTCGAGAGGATGACCGGCTACGACACGGTCGAAGCGATCGGCAGCAGCTTCCATCTCCTGTCCGACAGCATGGATACCGAGCAGTTCGAGGTCGTCGCGCTGCGACGCGCGATCGAGGAGCAGCACGAGATACGCGTGTTGCTGCGCGACCGCCGCAAGGACGGACAGATGTTCTGGAACGATTTCTACCTCGCTCCGGTGCGCGATGAGAGCGGCACGCTCACCCATTTCGTGAGCATCCAATCCGACGTCACCGAACGCCAGCGCGCGCAGGAGCAACTCGCGTTCCGCGCGACCCACGACGAACTCACCGGCCTGCCGAACCGGCAGTTGCTGGTCGACCGCCTGCAGCAGGCGCTGCTCAACGCCGAGCGCCATGCGCGCTCGATCGCGGTGCTGTTCATCGACCTCGACGACTTCAAGCTGATCAACGACAGCCTCGGCCACACCGCCGGCGACGAAACCCTGCGCCTGGTGGCGCAACGACTGCAGGAAGCGGTGGCCGACTTCGACACGGTGGCGCGCTTCGGCGGCGACGAGTTCGTGATCCTGCTGAGCGAGCACACCGACGATGCCAGCGTCGAGCAGGCGATCGCCGGCGTGAACGCAGCGTTGTCCAGACCGTTCGACATCTCCGGCTCGTCGCATTACATCGGCGCGAGCATCGGCTGGTGCCGTTCGCCCACGGCCGGGACCGTCGCCGAGTCGTTGCTGATGCGCGCGGACCTGGCGATGTACAAGGCCAAGCAGGGCGGCCGCAGCCGGGTGATGGCCTACCAGCCCGCCTTCGACAGCCAGGTGTCGGCGCGCCTGCACATGGTCAGCGAGCTGCGCTTGGCGCTGGAGCGCGGCGAGTTCGTGCTCGAGTTCCAGCCGCTGTTCGGCATCGACGGCGCTCCGACTGCGCTGGAGGCGCTGGTGCGCTGGCAGCATCCCGAGCGCGGCCTGCTGCCACCCGGGTACTTCATCGGCGTGTGCGAGGAGTCGGGACTGATCGTGCCGCTTGGCCGCTGGGTGCTGAACGAGGCTGCGCGACACCATGCCCTGCTGGCCGCGGCCGGGATCGGGTCGCTGCGGATCGCGATCAACATCTCCTCACTGCATTTCCAGCAAGACCTGTACGCGGACGTCGAGTCCGCGCTGCAGGCGCACGGCCTGCCGCGCGGCATCCTCGAGCTGGAACTGACCGAGAGCGTGATCATGGCCAATCCGGAGTCGGCGATCGACGTGATGCGCCGGCTCGACGGCATCGGCGTGTCGATCTCCGTGGACGACTTCGGTACCGGCTATTCGAGCCTTGCCTATCTCCAGCGCCTGCCCATCGATCGGCTCAAGATCGACCGCAGCTTCGTGCGCGACCTCGGCAGCAACGACGACGACGCGGCGATCTGCACCTCGATCATCCGCCTCGCCCACAGCCTCGGCCTGCGCACCGTCGCCGAGGGCGTGGAAACGGCCGAACAACTCGACTGGCTGCGCCAGCGCGGCTGCGACGAAGTGCAGGGCTTCCTGCTGGCGCGACCGCGACCGTTCGCGCAGATGCTGACCGAGATGATCCAGGTGAACGCGTGATGAGAGGTTTCAGGGGGAAAGGACTCGGATTCATTCATTGAAGGCCTCACGTTCATCCTGCCGCGCAGACCGGCGCTGCCCAAGCCCCCCAATCGAAGCCTTGTTCCGCCTTTTTCTACCCTGGGACGCTGCGTCCAAAGGTAGTTCTTCGCGCGGCAAACCAGATCCGCTGCGTCCCTATATGGAAACGCCCGATCCCAAACCAGAGATCCCCGGGATCTACCTTGGGCCTGCGCCGCCTGCACTGTTCCTCTGCGGATCTACCCTGGGGTCGAGCGGAAACAACCTGGTCCTGGGCGTCCACAACCGCAGATCTTCCGGTTCCACCCGGATCGCGGTCGCCAAAAAACAGAGACGCCGCCGACATACCCTGATCCACAGCGTCCAAACCTGTGTCCTTGCGGACGCGGTGCAACAAGGTGTAAATCCCACGGGAATACCCTTGGCGTCGCAGTCCGTGACCGGATCGCGGGAAGAAATACCTTGGGACGTAGCGCAGACAGATGTAGATCCTGCGGAAACACCCTTGGCGCGGTGCTCTCTGCCCGTGGCCGCAGTGACGCTGTGTGTGGATTCCGGGCCAAAGACCTTGGACGCGGCGGCGTCAACCCTGGATTCCTGGCCGAAGGCTTTTGACGCAGCGGCTTCGACCTGGATTCCGGGTCGAAGACTTTGGACGCAGCAGCTTCAACTCTGAATTCCGGGTCGGAGCCATTGTGTGCAATGCCCCTTCTCGCCTACTCGATATCCTTCTTTTCCAACTCGCGCGGCAAGCGCATCAGCACCTGGGTGCCGGCGCCGGGCCTGCTGGTCGCGCGGATCGATCCGCCCAGCACGTTGGTGACCTGGTTGAACACGATGTTCGCGCCCAGGCCGGTGCCGCCGCTGCCGCGTTTGGTAGTGAAGAACGGATCGAAGAAACGCTTGAGGTCGGCCTCACTCATGCCGATGCCGTCGTCAGCCACCTGCAGCATCACGTCCGCGCCATCAATCGAGCCGCGCACGTGGATCGCACCGTGCTCGCGTCCCTCGAACGCATGCAGCAGAGCGTTCATCACCAGGTTGGTGACCACCTGCGAAAGCGCACCGGGGAAGCTGACCATCTCGATGCCCTGCGGACATTCCACGTTCACCGTGCACGAAGCGTGTTTCAGCTTGGGCTTGAGCGAGAGCACGATCTCGTCGAGGTATTCGGCAAGGTCGAAGCTGCGCTGCTTGCCCGAGGACTGGTCGACCGCTATCTGCTTGAACGAACGCACCAGTTCCGCGCCGCGGCGAGTGTTGCTTTCGAGCACGTGCATGGTGACGTCGAGTTCGTCGAGCATGCCTTCCAGGCGCTGCTCGTCGAACTTGCCCGCAGCGTTCTCCTGCCGCCAGTGGCGGATCTCGCTGCGCACGTGC
>DATHOV010000172.1:0-3371 GCA_035484515.1 Lysobacteraceae bacterium | reverse complement strand
GAGCGCACGGTGAGCTCGAGGTCGTCGATCGGGCGCAACAGCACCGGGTCAACGCCAGCGGTCGCGGCCTTCGGCACGCCGGTCTCGCGACGGGTGAAGTCGCCGAACACGGAGAGCTGGTCGGTGAGGATGTCGGCGGCGGTGCGCATCGCTTCCTCGGCGTCGATCGTGCCGTTGGTCTCGATGTCGATGACGAGCTTGTCGAGGTCGGTGCGCTGCTCGACACGCGCGGCTTCCACCGCATAGGCGACGCGGGTGACCGGGCAGAACGAGGCGTCCAGCATCAACCGGCCGATCGCGCGCACTTCCTCGTCGGGCTTGCGGCGGGCGGTGGCCGGCTGGTAGCCGAAACCGCGCTCGACCTTCAGGCGCATGTTGATCGAGGTGTCTTTCGTAAGGTGGCAGATCACGTGGTCGGGATTTAGGATCTCGACGTTATGGTCGGTCTTGATGTCGCCCGCGGTGACCACGCCCTTGCCCTGGCGGGCGAGGGTCAGCATGCTGTGGTCGACGTTGTGCATGCGGATCGCGACGTCCTTGAGGTTCAGCAGGATTTCGATCACGTCTTCCTGCAGGCCTTCGACCGTCGTGTACTCGTGCAGCACGCCGTCGATCTCGACTTCGGTGATCGCATAGCCGGGGATCGACGAGAGCAGCACGCGACGCAGCGCGTTGCCGAGGGTGTGGCCGTAGCCGCGCTCGAGCGGCTCGATCACGACCTTGGCGCGGTGCGTGGTGATGCGTTCGATGTTCGGGCCGCGCGGACGCAGCACCTGATGGGCGGAAACCGACATGTTTGCGAGTACTCCTGGATGTGTGTGTTGCCTCGGCGAAACCCTCGGGAGTTCCGCCGGCACTACGATTACTTCGAATACAGCTCGACGATCAGCGCTTCGTTGATGTCGGAAGGCAAATCGGAGCGCTCCGGAACGGACTTGAACACGCCGCTGAATTTCTTGGCGTCGACATCCATCCAGCCGGGAACCAGGTCCATCTGCGCGGAGATGGTTAGCGCTTCCTGCACCGAAAGGTGCTTCTGCGCGCGCTCGGTGAGCGAGATCGCATCACCAGCCTTGACCTGGTACGAAGGTAGATTGACCGACTTGCCGTTCACGAGCACCGAGCAATGCGACACCATCTGGCGCGCCTGCGGGCGGGTGACCGCAAAGCCCATGCGGTAGACGACGTTATCCAGGCGCATCTCGAGCAATTGCAGCAGGGTGTCGCCGGTGTTGCCTTTGCGGCGCGAGGCCTTCGCATAGTAACTGCGGAACTGGCGCTCGAGCATGCCGTAAATGCGCTTGAGCTTCTGCTTCTCGCGCAGCTGGGTGGCGTAGTCGGAGAGCTTGCCTTTGCGTGCGCCGGCGACGCCGTGCTGGCCGGGCTTGTTCTCGAGCTTGCACTTGGAATCGATCGCGCGCGCCGGGCTCTTCAGGCCGAGGTCAGCGCCTTCGCGGCGGGCGAGTTTGCAGGTGGGTCCGATGTAACGTGCCATTGGATTAATTCTCTCGGAAAAATCCGGCCAGTGGTGGCCGGTTCTTGATTCCTGCGGTCAAGGGAAGACCGCAAAAATCAACCAAAATTACACGCGGCGCTTCTTGGGCGGACGGCAGCCGTTGTGCGGGATCGGCGTGACGTCGATGATGTTCATCACCTTGTAGCCGACGTTGTTGAGCGAACGCACGGCCGACTCACGACCCGGACCCGGACCCTTGATGCGCACTTCGAGCGTCTTCACGCCGTAATCGAGCGCGGCCTTGCCGGCCTTCTCGGCGGCGACCTGGGCGGCGAACGGGGTGGACTTGCGTGAACCGCGGAAACCCGCGCCGCCCGAAGTCGCCCACGACAGCGCGTTGCCCTGGCGGTCGGTGATGGTGATGATGGTGTTGTTGAACGAAGCCTGGACATGCGCGATGCCGTCGGTGACGACGCGCTTGATCTTCTTCTTCGTCTTCGCTGCGGCTGCTGCTGGCTTGGCCATCTGGGGATCCTGGATTCTTGCGATGCTGCGAATGCATCGGTAACGAACGAATTATTTCTTGATGGCCTTGCGCGGACCCTTGCGGGTGCGGGCGTTGGTGCGCGTGCGCTGGCCGCGGACCGGCAGGCCACGACGATGACGCAGGCCGCGGTAGCAGCTCAGGTCCATCAGGCGCTTGATCGACATGCCGACCTCGCGACGCAGGTCGCCCTCGACCGTGAACCTGGCCACGGACGCACGCAGGCGCTCGACCTCGGCCTCGGCGAGGTCGCGGATGCGGGTGGACGGCTTGACGCCGGCATCCTCGCAGACCTTCTTCGACCGCGTGCGGCCGATTCCGTAGATGCTTTGCAGACCCACCCAGACATGCTTCTGGACAGGAAGATTGACACCGGCAATGCGCGCCATCAGGCGATCTCCGACTATGATTTTGGCGACCCTGGCAAAAGCCGGGCGCGGTGAATCGAAAAGTATAACAAGGCTTCAGGTTTTAGTGAAGTCCCCGGACGACCAACGTCCGAAAACCCGGCATGGGGAGTGTGCCCATGCTCTGGCGACAGGCCGGTCGAGGCGAGAACCCCGCTCTACAGGGATTTCGCCGGCTCGCGCTACTCGTGCGCGGGCACTGCGTCCGGCCAATCCGCGCGTGAAGCGTCGCGTGGATCGCCCTTTGGTTGTTGTCTCCCGGTTGGGAGGTGCGGTTGGCCCCTGGGGATCAGGGTTGCCGCGAGTGTCTCTGTTTCTTTCAGGTATTGCTGTCATCCATGGCGGAACAACTAGGTCTTGGATCGCCCTGCCCGTCCATCCATGACCGGGCGTGTCGGAAAGACAGCGCGACATGCCGCGCTAGCGAGTCTTTCCGCCGCCCTTCAGGTTCGCCTTTTTCAGGAGGCTTTCATACTGGTGCGACATCAGGTGCGCCTGGATCTGGGAGGTGAAGTCCATGATCACGACGACCACGATCAGCAACGAGGTGCCGCCGAAGTAGAACGGCACCGACCAGGCCTTCTGCAGGGTTTCCGGCAGCAGGCAGACCAGCACCAGGTAAATTGCGCCGGCCAGGGTCAGGCGGGTCAGCACGGCATCGACGTAATCCGCAGTCGCCTTGCCCGGACGAATGCCCGGAATCAGCGCCCCGGACTTCTTGAGGTTGTCGGCGGTTTCCTGCGAATTGAACGTCAAGGCGGTATAGAAGAACGTGAAACCGATGATCAGGCCGCCGTAGAGCAGCATGTGTAGGGGCTCGCCCGGAGCCAGCGCATCGGTCACCCGGCGCAGCCACGCGAAATTGCTGTTCTGCCCGACCATCGCCGCGGCGGTCGCCGGGAACACGATCAGACTGGACGCGAAGATCGGCGGGATCACGCCCGACATGTTGAGCTTGAGCGGC
>DATHOV010000171.1:0-4878 GCA_035484515.1 Lysobacteraceae bacterium | reverse complement strand
ATCCGGTTCCGGAAGATGCGCGCGCACTGGCGAACCTGATCGTGGTCCCGCGCGCGGTAGCCGAAAGCGACCTGCGACCGAAGCTGGTCGAGCTGATGGCGGGCGAGGCGATCAGCACCGCAGGACGCGATTCGCGCGCGGCCGTCAGTCTCGCGCCTGCATCCGGCACCGACCCCGGCGCGACCGCTCCTGGCACGGAACGCAACCTTCCGTTCGCGCCGATCAAGGGTCGCCTGCTGCTGGTCGAGGACAATCCGGTCAACCTGCTGGTGGCGCAGCGGCTGATCTCGCTGCTCGGCACGCACTGCGAAACCGCCGAGAACGGCGAACAGGCGATCGAGAAGATGATGCGCGGCAATTTCGACATCGTGCTGATGGACTGCCAGATGCCGGTGATGGACGGCTACAACGCGACCCGCGCCTGGCGTACGTACGAGGAGGAAAACCAGTTGCGGTCGCTGCCGATCATCGCCATGACCGCCAACGCCATGGCCGGCGACCGGCAGAAATGCCTGGACGCAGGCATGGACGACTACCTGTCCAAGCCGGTCGCCCGCGACCAGCTGGAAGACACGCTCAGACGCTGGCTCGGCACGCCCTCGCGGCTGCGGCGCCAGACGCCGCCCGTGCAACCCGAATTGCCGCCCACACCTGCGCCCATGCAGGTCTCCGCTCCGAAAGCGGTCGTCATGAGCGCGCTGACACCGGATGAGATAGCCGAGGCCGGCATCAAGCATGAGGAAGCGACCGCGTCGTTCGTGGCGGAGACGGCTTCGTCGACGTCGGCGAGCGCGATGGTAGCGATGGCTGTGGCGGTTCCGCTGGCAGCGACAACCGTCGCGGCGGCGCCGGCAAACAAGCCCCTCGCACCGGCCCTCGACTCGGAGATCATCGAGGACCTGTGGAGCGCGATGGGCGATTCCTTCACCGAACTGGTCAACGTCTTTCTCGAGGACGCGCCCGGCCACCTCGCCAAGCTCGAAGCGGCGGCGGCAAGCGGCGACATCGCCGGCCTGGTCGGGCCCGCGCACGCGCTCAAGTCATCGAGCGCGAACCTCGGCGCGCTGCAGATGTCCGCGGCGGCGAAGCACATCGAACACGGGGCCCGCGACAAGACGCTGGCCCATCCGGCCGCAGCGGTGAGCGATCTCCTCAGCGAGTACCGCCGCGCCGAAGCCGAATTGCTCACCCTGCTGCATTGACGATACCGTCTCGGTCGAGATCGCCGGCAGGGTGTTTCCAGACGGCCTGTCCGTCGCACGCGCAAATCGATCGGCGGGTCAACGCCAGCTTGCGCGCCACCGCGGCCGTTCGTCGGGTTCGGGCGGCAATGCCGGCTGCTCTCCCAGCGTGCCGGTCGCCTTCGCCTGCGCCTGCGGGGCCAGATGCACCAATGCGCGCGCGTACACACGGCGCTTGAACACGACCACATGGTCCAGCGGATACCAGAAATCGACCCAGCGCCAGCGGTCGAACTCGGGCTTCTCGGTCAGGTCGAGGCGCACGTCCTCGTCGCGCGCGAGCAGCCGCAGCAGGAACCACACCTGCTTCTGGCCGATGCACGTCGGTTTCTCGTCGCGGCGCGTGCTGCGATACGGCAATCGATAGCGCAGCCAGCCCGGCGTCGCGCCCAGCACTTCGACGTGCTCGGGCAGCAGGCCGGTTTCCTCGCGCAGCTCGCGAAACATCGCCTCGAGCGGCGTCTCGTCGGTGTTCATCCCGCCCTGCGGAAACTGCCAGCCATCGCGATGCACGCGCCTGGCCCAAAACACCTGCCCGTCCTCGCGCATCAATACGATGCCGACGTTGGGCCGGTAACCGTCCGGATCGATCACGGCACGGACTCCGAATGCTTCAATGACCCGACTCTGCCACAGCCGGTCGTCCCGCCACAAGCCGGAAGCACGGCAATCGACCAGCAGCCGCAGAAGGAATGTGAAGTTTCGCTACGCATGAAAAAGCCGGCGATCGCTCGCCGGCTTTCTCGTTTTCCCCGATTGCCCGGGCGCGATCAGAACTTGTAGTTCAACTCCGCATACACGAAGCGGAACGGCAGGTCGTACGTGCCCGCGTCGTAGCCGTTCAGCGAGCAGGTCACGCAGACCGGCGGCTGCTGGGCGAACAGGTTGTTGGCGCCGATCGAGAGCTTGAGGTCCTGGGCATGGAAGGCGTGGTCCCAGCTCAACTGCACGTCGTTGTAAACGGTCGCCTTGAGCGTGTGCCAACCGGTCGGGTTGCCATTGGAGTCGGTCGCGCAGTAGGTGTTGGCCGCGACCGCATTCGCGCAGTTTTCCTTGACCGAATCGATGTAGCGGATGTTCCAGCTCGCGTCCCAGTCGCCGACCTTCCAGCCGAGCTGGAGGTTGGTCTGCCAGGAGGGGATCGCGCTGTCGTTGACTTCGATGCCCACCCCTTCCTGTGCGACGTTGCCCTCGTTGTCCACCGCCCTGAAGCCGATCGTGTGGGTGGACTGCAGCGAGGCGCTCGGCTGGCCCCAGCTGCCCATCGGGCCGACCCAGTTGGCTTTCAGGTCGATGCCGCTGGTCGTGATCTGGCCGAGGTTGGCGAGGAAATCGGTCGGCGGATTCAGCTGGGCGCCCGCCCCGCGCGTGAAGCCCGTGCAGGAAGCCGCGGAAGCGGTACCGGCATAGCACGCGTCGAGCAGTTCCTGGACGTCCGGGGCCTGGATCGCATCCGTGACCTTGTAGTGGTAGTAGTCGGCCTCGAAGTCGAGCTTGCTCGACCACGACAGGTTGTCGGCGAACGATGGGCTCCACACGCCGCCGATGTTGAAGTTCCTGGACTTCTCCGGCAGCAGGTCGGGGTTGCCACCGGTGAAGGTGGTGATCTGGGTGTTGGCCTGCTGGAAGCCATTCGCCACGCCGGCCGCACGGCAGTTCTGGGCGGTCGTGGAGTTGTCGCTGGCGTTGAGGTTGTTGCAGGGATCGACCAGGGTCGCACCGAACTGGGTCAGGCCGAACAGTTCGCCCAGGTTGGGCGCGCGGAAGCCGGACGAATAGGTGCCGCGGAACACGAAGTCCTCGATCGGCTGCCAGCGGAAGCCGACCTTGCCGGTGACGGCGCTGCCGAAGGTGGAATAGTCGGAATAGCGCAGGGCGAAGTCGGTGCTGAATTCCTTGAGCCACGGCACCTGCAACTCGGCATACCCTTCGCTCACGCCATAACCTGCAGCCACCGGGGAAGCGAACGAATCCTGCGATTCGCCGTCGGTGCGCAGCGGATCGGGGTTGAAGTCGCCCTGGTAGTGGCGGTGCTCGAAGCCGACCGCGAAGCCGGCGTAGCGGTTGTCGCCCATGCTCCACAGGTCGCCGGTCAGGTTGGCGGTGAAGATGTCGAGTTTCTGGTCGCTCGAATCGTGCTGCGGGACGCTGATGAAGGCCAGCATGTCGGGCGAGATCGGAGTGCCCTCGCCGCCGAACAGGTTCAGCGGGACGCAACCGGATATCGTCACGGCAGGCGTGCCGCAGCGCCAGACGCCACCCCCGTCCTTGTATGCCGGCCCGAGCGCCTCGGCGATCTTGAGGATGTTGAAACCGCCGGTGAAGAGCTGGTCGGCCTTGTTCTCGGAGTGGACGGCGTCGACGCTCCAGTCCATGCCGCGCGGACCCCAGTCGAAGCTGCCGTTGGCGCCGACATCGGCGTACCAGGTATCGACGTCCTGGGTGAAGATGCGCGGCCCGAGCTCGATCGGACGCTTGGTGATGAAGCCCAGGTTCACCGGACCATCGGCTGGGTTGCCGTTGAGCGTTATGCACGAGGACGAGTCGCCCGTGAGCGCCGCAGCCGGGTTGGTGCAGGTGGGGTTGTAGGGGTTGGTCTTGTCGATCGAGATCGTGTCGGCGATGCCGCCCGTGCCTGCGAACGGACCGACGAAGATCGGTTCGGGGGCCGCTTCGTTGGTCGAATCGCGCTGGTTGTAGAGCAACTTTCCGTGCACCGACACCGAGTCGTTCACGTCGTAGGTGCCGGTGGCGAAGACCGACTTGCGTTCGCTCGGAGTGAGCAGCAGGTTGAAGGGCGCGAAGTTGAAACGGTCGTCGTCGGTGAAGCCGTGGTAGGTACCCGGTCCGGTGGTCGGGTTGCCGTTGTTGTAGTTCGGCGACGTGGTGCCATTGTTGAGCGTCATGTCGAACCAGTCTTCCTCTCCCGTATCGCAGAAGCCTGACGGACCGGTCGGATTGCCGAAATCGGGATCGCCCTTGACGCTGCCCACGCCGGTGGCGGCGATGCGCGGATCGCAGAAGATGTAGCGACCCTGCGGCGTACCCGAACTGCCGCCCGCCAGGCCCGCGCCCGGCACCGGGAATGAGGACTGCCCCCAGACGCCCGAGCTGATGCCATCCGAACGCACGTAGCTGGCGTTGAACACCCCGCTGAAACGATCGCCATGGCCGCCCATGGTGACGTCGCCTTCCTCGTCGTTGCCGCCATGGCCGTAGCTGCCGTACTTCTCGTGCACGAGCGCGCCGTCGAAGTTCTTCTTGGTGATGATGTTGATCACGCCGGCGATGGCGTCCGAACCGTAGATCGCCGAGGCGCCGTCTTCGAGCACCTCGATGCGGTCGACGATCGCCAGCGGGATGGTATTGAGGTCCGCGCTGCCGCTCACGCCGGAGGCGGAGGACTCATTGACCCAGCGGATGCCGTCGACGAGCACGAGCACGCGCTTGGACCCGAGGTTGCGCAGGTCGACCTGGGCCGAGCCGGCGCCGATGCCGCCGCCGTCGGGCGGATAGCCGAAGTTGCCCGAGGAGTTGAATTTCGTATTCAGCGCCTGGCCACCGGTCGTCAACCGCTGCAAGAGAGTGCCGATGTCGGCGAGGCCGCTCTGCTCGATGGCGTCAGAGCTGATTATCG
>DATHOV010000170.1:0-4316 GCA_035484515.1 Lysobacteraceae bacterium | reverse complement strand
CGGCTGTCGCCGCACGGCTGGATGCGCTCGGTTTCGGGACTCCGCCTTTCTTCAAGGAATGATGTGAGCATTGCGTCGGATCATCTGCACCGCGCGAACGATTAAACTTGTTCCTTCCCGGCCGGTCGAAACGGTCGTCATCGCCCTCATCGGAGACCCCTGCCCACATGCGCCAGCGCCGTTCCCTGTCCGTCGCCGTCTCCACCCTGCTCATCGCAGGCTCCGTCGCCACCGCTTCCCTCGCCGCAACGCCGCAACCGACTCCGCACCCGGCCATGCCCCAGCCCCGTCCGGCGGTGCCGCAGCCGCATCCGGTGGCGGCCGCGCCCGTCACCGCACCGGACAGCGTCGCGATTCCTCCGGCACCGGACAACGACGGCAAGGCCTGGATCCTGATGGACTACGAAACCGGACAGGTACTCGCGTCGAAGAATCCGGACCAGCGCATCGAGCCGGCGAGCCTCACCAAGATCATGACCTCCTACGTCGTCGCCGCCGAACTCGCGCACGGCAAGATTGATCCGAACCAGCCGGTCGCGATCAGCGAGCGCGCATGGAAGGAAGGTGGTGCCGGGACCGACGGCTCGTTCAGCGCGTTCGACCTGAACTCCAAGGTGCCGCTGATGGATGTACAGCGCGGTCTGATCATCCAGTCCGGTAACGATGCCGCACTCGCGCTCGCCGAGCACGTCGCCGGCAGCGTGGAATCCTTCGTCGCGCTGATGAACTCCTACGCCGCCAAGCTGGGCATGAAGAACACCCACTACGCGAACCCGCACGGCCTGTCCGACCCGCAGCACTACACCACCGTGCGCGACATCTCGACCCTGGCGCGCGCGTTGATCCACGACTACCCGGCCGAGTACGCGATCTACAAGGAACGCGAGTACACCTACAACAACATCCGTCAGTACAACCGCAACGAGCTGCTCGGCCGCGATTCCACCGTGGACGGCATCAAGACCGGCCACACCTCGGCCGCCGGCTTCTGCCTGGCCGCTTCGGCCAAGCGCGGCGACCAGCGCCTGATCTCGGTCGTGGCCGGCATCGACGCGAAGGACGACAAGGACGGCTTCCGCCTGCGCGAGGATTCCAACCTCGCCCTGCTCAACTGGGGCTTCCGCTTCTTCGAGACGCATCCGCTGTACCAGGCCAATGTCCAGCTCGCGCACCTGAAGGTGTGGAAGGGCAAGGCAAATGACCTCGGCCTCGGCCTCGCGCAGCCGGTCGAGGTGGTGATCCCGCGCGGCCGCTACAGCGACCTCAAGCCGGTGATGGACGTGCCCAAGAACATCGTCGCCCCGATCGCCAGGGGCCAGCGCATCGGCACCCTGCGCGTGACCCTCGACGGCAAGCCGGTGATCGAACGCCCGTTGATCGCCCTAACCGAGATCCCCGAAGCCGGCTTCTTCGGCCGCATGTGGGACGATGCGTGGATGTGGTGGGAGGGTTGATTCGCAGGCGATCTGGCATCGTCAGCGAGCAGTGACCCCGAGTCGTTCGCGACGACCCTTTCTATCCGCCTTGACGGGTCAGTGCGGTCGCCCGCGTCCGTCAATCAGCGATTGTGTCCGTCGTCGTCGCCCGGCGCCGGACCGCGGCGATCGCCTGGATCCTCGCCGTCGTTGCCGGCAGGTCGATGATGAGGATGCGGAAGATTGTGGTGCGCCAGCATCCGGGCCAGGGCGATCACAACGAAGGCGATGAGGACGAAAATCAGCGTGAGCAGGTAGCCGTTCAAGAGAACCCTCCCGTCAGGACGATCCTGTCGGGTGTCCGCTGATCGGAAACCCGACAGCATCAGCACCAGCCTACACCCTCTGCCGCGAACGGCAAAGACAGGCGCGGACCGCGAAGCTTCTCCGGAAATGTGCGAAGCCGACGCCCGTCAGGCCAGATAACCGCCATCCACCGGCAAACTGATCCCGGTCACATAGCTCGCCGCCGACGAGCACAGGAACAACACCGCCGGCGCGATTTCTGACGGCTGGGCGACCCGCGCGAGCGGGATCATCCTCGTCATCATCGCCATCAGTTTCGCATCGCCGGTGATCGCGCTAGCGAATTTCGTGTCGGTCAGCCCCGGCAGCACGGCGTTGACGCGGATGCCGTGCACGGCCATCTCCTTGGCCATGCCCTCGGTCATGTTGACGATGCCGGCCTTGGTCGTCGAGTAGATGCCCTGGTTCGCCGCCGATCGTTTCGCGTTCACCGAGGCGATGTTGACGATCGCACCGCCGCCTTTCGCATGCATGCGCTTCGCGGCCTGCACCGAGGTCCAGAAGTAGCCCCGCAGGTTCACCGACACGGTCTTCTCGTAGCTCGCCAAGTCCATCTCGAGCATCGGCCCGAAGTACGGATTGGCGGCTGCGTTGTTGACGAGGATGTCGGGCGCGCGGCCCTGCGCGTCGAGAACTGCGAACAGAGCCTCGATCGCATCGGTGTCGCCGACATGCAACGCCTGCGCCTGCGCGCTGCCGCCGGCATCGCGGATGGCCTGCGCGACCGTCTCGCAGGCATCGAGCTTGCGGCTGGTGCAGACCACATGCGCCCCATGCGCGCCGAGCAGTCTGGCGATCGCCTCGCCGATGCCGCGCGAGGCGCCGCTCACCAGCGCGGTCTTGCCGGAAAGGTCGAAGGGATCGGGCGGCGATGGGGTGGTCATGACTGCGTGCGCGGGCTGGTATGCTCAAACCCTAACACGCCCAGGATGCAGTCCCATGGCTGGCCAACGACGCAAGGTCCTGATCACCGGCGCGGGCAGCGGTCTCGGCCGCGCACTCGCCCAGCGCTACGCGGCCGAGGGCTGCGAGGTCGCCTGCGCGGACATCGTGCCCGAGCGCGCGCTGGAAACCGCGACCACGATCCCGGGCATGGGCCACATGGCCTTCGTCGTCGACGTCGGCAGCGACACCGGCTTCAATTCCCTGTACGCGGCGGTCGAAGCGCGCTTCGGCATGCCCGACGTGCTGGTCAACAACGCCGGCATCGCCAGTGGCGGTCCGATGGTCGAGACCACGATGGAGGAATGGCACGATGTGATCGACATCAACCTGCTCGGCGTCGTGCGCGGTTGCCGCGCCTTCCTGCCGGCGATGCTCGAACGCGGCAGCGGGCGCATCCTCAACATCGCCTCGTTCGCCGCGCTTGCCGGCGCGCCATCGATCATGAGCTACGGCGTCGCCAAGGCCGGCGTGTACGCGTTGTCCGAGCAGCTGCGCGCGGAAGTGCACGGCAGCGGGGTGACGGTGTCGGTCGCCTGTCCCGCGTTCTTCCAGACCAACCTGCTGCAGAACTGGCTCGGCAGCGAACACATCCAGGCCAATGCGGCGAAGATGATGGAGCGCAGCAAGGACACGCTCGACGATGTCGCGGACCGGATCTTCGCAGCCACCGAACGCGGCGAATTCCTGATCCTGCCCACGCGCGACGAACCGAAGCGATGGCGCATGAAGCGCTGGTTCCCGAACCTGTATTTCAAGATGCTGCTCAAGTCCACCATGCCGCTGCGCCGCAAGCCGCCGGCGCCCGTCGGAGCGTCGCAGGCGGACATCGAGTCACCCAAGCAGATCGAATGAACTCGCCCGCTCAGCAGTGGATGGTCTACGGCGCCAATGGCTACACCGGGCGCTTGATCGCGCAGGAGGCGGTTCGGCGCGGCCTGAAACCCGTCCTCGCCGGTCGCAGCGAATCGGTCGCGGCGCTCGCGCGCGAACTGGGCCTGGATCATCGCGTGTTCGACCTCGCCGACGCCGCAGCCGTGCTGCGTGGAATGGCGGGCATGGCGCTGGTGCTGCATTGCGCCGGGCCCTTTTCGGCGACCTGCGCGCCGATGCTCGAAGCCTGCCTCGAGGCGGGCGCGCATTACCTCGACATCACCGGCGAGATCGACGTATTCAAGTACTGCCATGAGCAGGATGCGCGCGCGCGGCAGCGCGGCATCCTCGTGCTGCCCGGCGCGGGTTTCGACGTGGTGCCGACCGACTGCCTTTCGGCGATGCTCAAGCGCGAGCTACCCGATGCGACGCATCTGGTGCTCGCCTTCGAGGCCGGCGGCGGCCCGAGCCCGGGCACGGCCAAGACCAGCGTCGAAGGCCTCGGCAATGGCGGCCGCGCGCGCATCAACGGCAGGCTCGTGCGCGTACCGCTGGCATGGAAGTCGCGCAGCTTCGTACGCGACGGGCAGCGGCGCAGCGCGATGACGATCCCGTGGGGCGACGTCTACACCGCCTTCGTGTCGACCGGCATCCCGAACATCGAGGTGTACATGGCGGTGTCGCCGAAGACCATAGCCAACGTGCGCCGGATGCGCCTGC
>DATHOV010000169.1:0-9017 GCA_035484515.1 Lysobacteraceae bacterium | reverse complement strand
CAGCGGCACGATCCTGCGCGAGGTGATCGCGGCGGCGGAGCTGCTCGACAAGGAATTCGGGGTCGGTGCCGATATCTGGTCTTGCCCGAGTTTCACCGAGCTGCGTCGCGATGGTTTCGATGCCGAGCGCCACAACCGCCTGCATCCGGAAGCAAAGAAGCCGCAGGTCGCGCATGTCACCGCCTGCCTCGCCGAGCGTGCCGGACCGGCGATCGCTGCGACCGACTACGTGCGCGCCTATGCCGACCAGATCCGCGCCTTCATGCCCGATGGCAAGCGTTACACCGTGCTCGGCACCGACGGCTTCGGCCGCTCGGATACGCGCGCGAACCTGCGCCGCTTCTTCGAGGTCGACCGCTATTACGTCGCCCACGCTGCGATCGCCGCGCTGGCCGCGGAAGGCAGGATGACGGCTGGCGATGTCGCGCGTGCGATCAAGACCTGGAAGATCGACGTGGAGAAGGCGAACCCGGTGGGGGTGTAGTCGGCGGGCTGGCCCTGCGGCAACGGGCGTAAACTCCGCTCGATCGAGGGGTCCGCAGGAATGTCCGTTCCCGAATCCAATATCGTGGCTCTGCCGGAGCCCGCCGCTTCGTGGATCGACCACGACGCGCCGGGCAGGCATGCGATGCTCACCGAAATCCTCGCCCGGGTCTCGCGCGAGGCCTTGCAGGGCGAGGGCCTGCAGGAGGTCCTGCAGCGCATTGTCGATTGCCTCGTGCGGCGGCTGCCGGTGGCGATCGCGAGCATCATCCTTCTCGATCATGCCGGCACGCATTTCTCGCACGAGGTGTATGCGGGCGAGCTGTACCTGATGCAGCCGATCGACCTGCCGTGGCCGGTCACGGTGGGCGCGGCCGGGCGCTGCGCGCGTACCGGACAGGCGCAATTGATCGCCGATGTCACCAACGATCCGGACTACGTTGCGGGCAACGATGCGGTCCGATCCGAATACCTGGTGCCGATCCGCCATCGCGAGCGCCTGCTCGGCGTGCTCAACATCGAGAGCACGCGGGTGGATTTCTTCACCGACGAAACCTGCGCGCTGTTCGACGCGGTGGCCGACCAGGTCGCCGGCGCGATCCATCTCGCGCGCGTCGCCGGCGAGCTCGAGATGGCCAACCGCCGGTTGCGCGAGTTGTCGATGAGCGACGGACTTACCGGGATCGCGAACCGGCGCTGTTTCGACGAGCGCCTCGCGACGAACTGGGCGTTGCTGGCGCGCGAAGGCGGCCTGCTCGCGTTGGTCCTGGCGGACGCCGATTGCTTCAAGGAACTCAACGATGCCTGCGGCCACCTGTACGGCGACGAATGCCTGCGCGAACTGGCGCGCATCTGCAGCGGATTCGCCGTGCGCGAATGCGACCTGGCAGCGCGCTATGGTGGCGAGGAGCTGATCCTGCTGCTGCCCGGATGCGACCTGCGCGACGCACTACGCATCGGCGAGAGCCTGCGCGCGCGGGTGGAGGCCGCGGCGATGCGCCATCCCAATTCCGGCGTCGGGCCGCGGCTGACGGTGAGCGTCGGGGTGAGCGCGGTGCAGCCGGTTCCCTTGTTGAGACCCGAGGCCCTGTTTGCCGCGGCGGACAGTGCGCTGTATGCGGCCAAGGCCGCCGGGCGCAATCGCGTAGCGAGCTGCGAGATCGCGGGTTCGCCGCGGATCCTGCCCTGAGCGCAAGGGCGCTCCAACGATCAGTCACATGCTGGGGTGGGTTCCGGCGATGCCGCGGTCGAACACGATGGTTCCACCGCGATGGAAGCACGCTCATTCGTCACGGATGCCGTCGCCTGGCGTCGCCTTGCCGGTACGTACAGCCTCGTCTATCAGCGCTTCCACCTTCCGGTCGATTTCGCGGCTGAGCTCTTCTTCCTGTTTGCCCAGCGTTTCCATCTGCTTGCCGAGTTCCTCCATCGGCTTGCCAGCTTCCTCCATCTGTCGACCGAGGTCTTCGATCGGCTTTTGTGCGGTCTCGATTTGCCGGCTTTGGTCTTCCATTTCCGCGTCGAGCTTTTTCATTTGCAGCTCGAGAGGCTCCATCTGCATCTTCAGCGCTTGCATCTGACGGTCGAGTTCTCCGCGCTGCGAGTCCTTCGCGTCGCCCATGTGCAGGCCCAGCTCCGCCTGCTTCACGCCGAGCTCCGCTTCCTGGCGGGCGATGACTTCGATCTGCTTGCCCAGCTTGTCCATCGACTCGGTGTAAGGATGCTGGCCGGAATTGAGCGCTTCCATACGCCGGTTCAGCTCTTCCATGTGCTGATTCGGGCCTTCCATCTTCTTGTCGAGCATTTCCATCTGCGCGTCGAGCGCCGCCTCCGGTTTCATGACCTCGACCACGCCGGCGATGACGGCCGGATCCTGCACTACGTAAACCTTGTGGTTGCGCCGCACCCAGATGAAATCGCCGTGAACCTGCTTCCGGGTTTTCTCGATGGCGGGCATGTTGTCCGAATCGCCCGACATGCGGATGCCGTCCTGCCCATCGCGCACGATGGCGTAGGTGTCGTCGTCCGGGTTCGTCGCACGGGCGAGGACTGTCGTGCCCTTGCCGGCCACGACGATACGTGCCGGGTGCGGATGCGGTACTGGGAGGAGCGCGAGCATCGCCGGCGAGGGCGAAGCGACTGCAGGCGTGATCGTGGTCGAAGACACGATCGGAGATGCCGTTGCGGTGGATGCCTGCTGCACGGTGGTCGTGTCAGGCGTGCCATGTGCGTAAACCGCCATGCAGATCGCGCTCAGGCCGATGATCGGCAGGGCGAGGTTCCAGCTGAGGGCATGCGGGTTGGGTCGGACCAGACGCTGGATACGGGACATGAGATGGCCTCCATTGGCCGCGGGAAGGAGTGAGTCGATCGCGAAGCCATCGTCGGCCTCGCGCATTCGTTGCTGGTGTTGGAACAGGTCGAGTTCGTGCAGGGCGAGGGCGAGCCGGCGCGGTTCGCCGATCGCCCTGGCCGCGAGGTCGTCGGCGATTTGCTCGCGTTCGTTGCGGATGCGCCGGGACAGCCACCACACGACCGGGTGGTAGAACAGCAGGGCTTCGATCGCGCTCTGGATGAGGTTGACGAGGTAGTCGTGGCGACGGATGTGCGCGAGCTCGTGGGCAAGCAGGGCTTCGACGAGATCGAGCGGCATCTGTGCGATCAACGCGGCCGGTACCAGCACCATGGGCTTCCAGCAGCCGGCGGCGACCGGCGTCGCGAGTCCGGTCACGACACGCAGATGCACCCTGCATTCGACGCCGAGCTTTTCGGCGAGCCGGTCGATCCGCCGCTGCCAGCGCGGATGCGGCATGCCGTGCGCGCGCCCCACGCGTGCTACCCACATCATCCCGAACGCCATCCGCGTCGCAAGCAGGGCGGCGCCGAGCGACCAGAGCGCAACGATCCAGGGCAGGCGTTGTACGAGCGGTGTACTCGATGCGGCGATTGCCTCCGGCCGGACGTCCAGCCGAGGTGCGCCGGCCAGCTGTACGAACCGGGCGGCGGGGACATCGTTCGTGGACGCATCCGCATGCAGCCCCTGCCAGACGCCCAATGCCGGCAGCGCAAGGCACAGCGCGAGCGCCGTGCAGGACAGCGCGTAACGGGCCTGCGCGCGCGCATTGCGCAGCAGCATCAGCGCGATCGCAGCCACGCAGCCGATCAGGGCGCCCTGCCAGAGGAAATCGATCAGCGCCCAGCCGAGCGCAGACACGAACGAAGTGGGCATCGCGTTCATTGGTCGTCCTCCTTCGACAGCAGCTTGCGGATTTCCTCGCGCTCCTTGGGGGTGACATGGCCGTCGCGCAGGGCGGCCATCACCAGTTCCTTGCCCGATCCGGCGAAGGCCTTGTGGATGAGGTCCTTCAGCAGGCCGGTGCGCAGCGATTCCTGTTTCTGCGCGGGCGAGTAGACGTGCGAGCGCTCGCTGTCGTCGCGGGTCAGCAGGCCCTTGCCGTGCATGACTTGCATCAGCCGCAGTACGGTCGCGTAGGTCATGTCCGGGCGCTCTTTCTGCGCAGCCTCGTGGACCTGCTTCACGGTGACATCGCCCAGCGGCCAGATCACCCGCAGCAGGTTCAATTCGGCGGTGGTGGGTTTCGGTGCGGCGGCGTTCTTCGCCATGGCGGACAGCGATCCGATCGGAGCGGTGGGATGGATCGCAGCCTATTCTGTGTAGACAGAAATGTCTAGACTATTTTGTCTATGACTGATGGCAGGGGTGCCGTGCAACAACCTGTCAGTGCAGCAGCTGGAGTTCCGCGCGGGGGTAATCGATCGCCAGGGCCTGCAGGTGCGAGAACTGTCCGATGCCGAGGATCATCGCCGGTTCGTCCCCCAGTCCCAGCGTATGGAAGACCGGCATGTCGGCGAAGCGCATCTCCGGCCTGGAGAACACGACGCCGCCGACGGCCAGCGTGTCGAGCGTCGCCTTCAGGGCCTGCCTGCCCAGGGCCAGCGAATCGTTCAGGGTCTCGGCGCCGGACAGGCGGATATCTCCCTCCGGCAAATGGAGCGCGGCCTGGAGTTCGGGGTTGCCGACATTGAAAGGCGCGGCGGTGTCGATCACGGCCTTCGCGTTCACGCCGTCCACGACAACGTCGACGACGATCAGGCTGTTGAACCGCAGGGCTCCCTGCGCGACGGCATATCCCGCGGGTGCGGGGCCGGATGGGCCGACGGTCAGCTGGCTTTTCGCACGATCGAACTCGATGCGGTTTGCAGAGAAGGCATTCATGCCGAGGATGCCGTCTGCGGACAGGTTCGGGGCGATCGCCATGCGCTCGTCGTGGCGGTCGAAGACCCCAGCGCGATAGTCCTCGACCGAGGCGAACTCCGCCGATCCATGGCCGTTGCCGGCATAGAGCTGCAGGCTGCCCTTCGCCTGCAACTGCAGGCGGTCGGCGATCTTCCTCGACAGCACCGACGAACTGGACGCGGTGTCGACGGTGAACCGGAACGGGCCCTTGCCATTGAGCATGACGGCCGCTTCGTAGCGTCCGGAATCGTCGACCGTGAGCGGCATGGTTCCGCCGGGTTCGGGTCCGGGCGCGCAGATGGCAGGGCATGTCGTCACCGCGAACAACATCGCGAAGCAAAACCGCTGCAGTACGGAAGCGGGCATGGTGCTCCTCATCGTGCGGATGACGGGCCACGGCGGCACTCGGCAGATCATCAGGTGAAAACCCGACACGTGCATCGTCGCAGTATCGCGTAATTCTTGCTGTGCGGAACGCTTGTGTTTGCGTGCTGGATGTTTCGGCTACCCAACGGATGGCCCGATTGAGCTCGCGCCACGCGCTCCGCACAGTGGCAGCCAGTGGGGAGGAGGAGCCTTCGATGCGCATGCCATTTGCGACCCTGACCGTTGCGTTGGCGCTTGCGTCCTGCGCTACGCAGGACAAGCCGTTGCCAGCCCCGGCCATTGCCTCGGTCGGCGGCGTTTCCGTGGCGCGGGACACGGTGCTGATTCCAGGCGTTTTCCCATCCGACGACGAGCCCGATGGAAATACCATCGTCCTCCGGGGTCGCGACGGCCTGATCGTGTTCGATACCGGCCGCCATCGCGCACACACCCAGCGCATCCTCGACTTCGCAAAGGCGACCGGCCAACCGATCGTGGCGATCGTCAACAGCCACTGGCACCTCGACCACGTCAGCGGCAATGCGATGCTGCGCGACGCCTATCCGCAGGCGCACGTGTACGCGAGCCATGCGATCGAAGCTGCGATGACTGGCTTCCTGGCCGACGAACGCCGCCAGTTGCAGGACGCGATCGCGAAACACAAGGTGAAGGATGCGCAGGTGCCGTCGCTGCAGGAAGAGATCGCGCGTATCGATGCGGGCAGCAGGCTCTTCCCTGACAGGCCGGTCGAAGCGAGCGGAATGCGCACTCTGGCCGGACGCACGCTGCAGGTGGGCCTCACCCACGCTGTCGTGACCGCCGGCGACGTGTGGCTCTACGATCCGGCGACGAAGGTGTTGCTGTCGGGCGATCTCGTCACTTTGCCCGCGCCGCTGTTCGATACAGCGTGCGCGCCGCGCTGGAGCCAACAACTGGCCGCACTGGATGCGGTGCCATTCGACAGCCTTGTACCAGGCCATGGTGCTGTGATGGACCATGCTGGCTTCGCGCGCTATCGCAGCGCGTTCGACCGCCTTCTGACGTGTGCGGCAGGCAAGGACACCATGAAGGTATGCAGCGATGGATGGCTGCACGACACCGGCGACCTGGTGCCGGCATCCGACGAAAAGCTGGCGCGCAGATTGCTCGGCTACTACATCGACCAAGTGTTGCGCGTGCCGGCGGTGAAGCGCGAGCGTTATTGCACGGCGTGAAGCGCAGCCAGCCTATGGCTTGGCAATGCGGGCAGTGTTGAACAGCGAAGACTCCTCGTCGTTCGCGAGCGGCGCCGACCAGCGCGTTGTCGTCGCCAGCCACGCGGCGATGCGCAACGGAACATCGGCAGCGCCGTCGTCGACCGCTGCCTGGATCGCGGCCAGTTGCAGGTCCACATCACGCAGCAGGTTCCTGTCGCGTGCGAGCCCTGGCGCCGCGTAACGCTCGTCGATCAGGCCGAGCGCGGAGCGTGCGCTGGCGAGCATCAACCGCGTCGCTGCGCGATCGTGCAGGTCGAATGCGAACTGCGCGGCTTGCACGGCGGCACGCGCATCGGACACCTCATCGGACAAGCGGATGGGTCTTTCGGCGACCGTCGGACAGGCCTCCGGCGACAGCGCGCGCACGTAGGTGGCCAGTCCGTCGAGCGTCACAGCCGATGGCTCCGGGCCATCGAATTCTTCGGTCACCAGACCATGGATGAAGGTCTCGAGCGCACGGTTCGCCGGATCCCGCGAAATCTTCAGAGTGCTGCGCGGACCGCTCAGGTTCGGGATCGGCTTGGGATTGTCGATGCCATCGCCGCGATGCGAACTCATCAGGGACGAGGTGACGTCCGCGGTGCCGGGCGCACCCGAGAGTCCGGGGAACTGGAAGTCCGGATTGCCGCGGCCATCGCGATGACAGCTGTTGCAGGCCAGTCCGGCGCGCGCTGCCTGGCCGCCGAGCAGCAGCGGCGTGCGGAAGGCGGCGCGGCCGATCGCGATGCGCTGCGCCAGTTGCGGATCGGTGGTGGGCGAAAGGCATTCGGTCGGCTCAAAGGCCAGCGCGTGAGCCCGACGATCGGCCGGCAGCCAGCGCGCTGCGCGCAATGGCGACGGGTCCGCCGCGATAGCGCCGGCCAGGCAGGCGCAGGCAGCGATCAGGACGAGGGCGGTTTGCCGGCGACGACCCATCGACGCAACTCGTCGGCCTGCGCACAGCCGAAATGGCAGACGTTGTCCAGCTTCGCAAGCATCTTTCTGGCGCCAACGAGATCGCCGCGTTCGACCATCAGTTCGCCGTAGTACTCGGTTGCGCCCAGGTGGTTCGGCGCAGCCGCGAGCGCCTGCCGGTAATAGTCCACGGCCACATCGAACCGGCCGAGCTTGCGGTTCGCGTAGCCGAGGTAGGTGAGGATGTCGGGGTGCGGGCCGAACACGCGCGCAGATGCGTCGAGGGCGACGATCGCTTCCTCGTAGCGTTTCTGGTTGATCAGCGCGACCGCATCGAGGTAGGCACGATCGCCGCTGGCGATGCTTGCGGTCAGCAATTCCTGCGCGGCTGGAACCTGCGATGTCGCCGGCGATGCGGGGGAAGCCGGGGACGCGGGCGACGCGAGCGCCGATCCCAGCGTTGATACGGCCGACTGCAGGTCCTTGGCCTGCGGGCAGGTGTCCGCGCAGGCGGTAGCGCGCTTCTTCAAATCATCGAGGACGGCGCCTGCTTTGTCGTTCTGTCCGAGCTTGACGAGGGTGAGCCCTAGTTCCATGTGTGCGAGGATCAGGCCGTCGTCGTAGCGGACGGCTTTTTCGTAGTACTTGCGCGCGTCGTCGTTCTTGCCGAGGCCGGATTCAGCCATGCCCATCATGAAATTCGTGTTGGCATCGTGCGGACTGTCTTCCAGCACGCGCTTGAACGAATGTTCCGCCTCATCGAACTTGTTGGCCTTGAGCGCATCCGTACCCTTCTGGAATTCGGCGGAGGAATCGAATGCCGACACGCTCTGGCTGGGCCTCGAGGAGCTGCCCATGCCGCTGGCGGTCGGCGCGGCGGTGCCAAGGGCTCCGAGGGCGCCGAGAAGGAGCAGGGACGCGAACCTCGAGGATGCGGCGTTCATGGCGACTCCCACGGACTCGATGAGGATGCAGGTATCGCGACGGAGCATACTCCGGTCGGATTCGGTGCGGGACAATGTCCGCGCTCCTGGCATGTGTGCGGCAACGGTCTGCAATCCAGGGATATCCAGGGAGAACATGGCATGACCGACACGACGATGACCGCCATCGCCATCCGCGGTGGCAGCGGCGGCGCCGATGCCCTGTATCCGGTGCGCCTGCCATGCCCGGTACCGAAACCCGGCGAGTTGCTGATCCGCGTGCGCGCGGCGGGAGTCAACAGGCCGGACGTGCTGCAGCGCAACGGTGGCTATCCGCCGCCGCCGGGCGCGCCCGAGACGATGGGCCTGGAAGTCGCCGGCGAGGTCGTCGTCGCGTCCGGGCGCTGGCAGGTCGGCGACCGCGTCTGCGCCCTGCTTGGCGGTGGTGGTTATGCGGAATACGCGGTGGTCGATGCTCGCCATGTGTTGCCGCTTCCCTTCGAGCCCAGCTCGGATGGGCACAGTCCTGCAGGACTGGATTTCATCCGAGCTGCGGCGCTGCCTGAAACCGTATTCACCGTGTACGCGAATGTGTTCGAACACGGTGCACTCAAGCGCGGCGAAACCCTCCTGGTGCATGGCGCGACATCGGGCATCGGCGTGGCCGCGATCCAGATGGCGAAGGCCGCCGGCGCGCGGGTGATCGCGACCGCGCGCGGCGCCGACAAGGTCGAACAGGCGTTCGCGCTCGGTGCCGACATCGCGATCGATTCACGCACCCAGGATTTCGGCCCTATCGCCAGGGATGCGGGCGGCATCGACGTCGCGCTCGACATG
>DATHOV010000168.1:0-2908 GCA_035484515.1 Lysobacteraceae bacterium | reverse complement strand
GGCATGTCTTTCGCATCGATCACGCCATAGCCGAAGGTCACTGCGGGTCTTGCGGGCGGCGACAACGCGTACTCCGCCGTGGATTGCGCACCGGGCATGTGCTCGCGCACGTGGGCGAGGATCCTCGCGGCGAGCTTCGGGTCGCGGATCCGCGCCGACAGGTGCAGCCCGGCCTCTGATGGAATCGCTTCGAACCAGACGCCGAGTCCACCACGCAGTCCTCCAAGCAGGACCTCGCGCCGCTGCGCATAGATCGGCCGCATCCGTCGCACGTGTCGTGCGAGATGGCCGTCGCGGATGAAGGTCGCGAGCGTCGCCTGCGCGACCGAGTCGCAATGCGAATCGCAGCAATGCTTGATCGCGACCAGGTTCGCGCATGCCCACGCCGGTGCGACGACGAAGCCCTTGCGCAGCGCGGGGAACAGGCTCTTCGAGAAAGTGCCGACGTAGAACACGCGGCCGTCGGCGTCCAGCGTCTGCAAGGCGTCGAGCGGCCGGCCGCCGAAGCGGAACTCGCCGTCGTAGTCGTCCTCGACGATGATCGCCCCGTGCGTGCGTGCGAAGTCGAGCAGGGCCATGCGCCGCCGCAGGGAAAGGGCGACGCCGGTCGGCGACTGGTGCGAGGGCGTGACGCTGACGATGCGGGCATCGCGCGGCAGCTGGTCGACGCAAAGGCCTTCCTCGTCGACCGGAATCGGCACGAGCTGCGCGCCTGCCGCCGCAAAGGACGCACGCACGGGCGGATAACCCGGGTCCTCGACCGCGACGCGCGTCTGTCCGGGCGTCACCAGCATGCGCGCGATCAGGTCCACCGACTGCTGCGCGCCCGACGTCACGATGACGTCGTCGGCCGTGCAGGCGACCGCGCGCGCAAAGGCGACATGCTGCGCGATCGCCGCGCGCAATTCGGGCAGGCCCTCCGATGGCGGATAGGCGAAGGGCTGTTTCGACCACGCGCGCAGCGCCTGCGCGTACAGTCGCCGCCACGCCTCGTGCGGGAAAAACCGGTGCTCCGGAACGCCCAGACGGAAGCAGCGCGCTGGCAGCTTGCGGTCCGCATCGGGCCGCAGCGGCGGATCGTTCCACAGTGGATTGAGTCGCGCGATCGCAGTCGATGGCCGTGCGCGCGACCGCGTGCGCGCACGGCGCGGGGCGACATCGGCGACGACCGCCTTCGCGCCGCGGTGCGGGAGCACGTAGCCTTCGGCGACCAGCAGGTCGTAGGCGGCCACCACGGTGTTGCGCGCGATGCCGAGCGCGGCGGCGGCTTCGCGCGTCGCCGGCAGGGCCGCACCCGCTGCCATCCGCCCGTCGAGGATCGCCGCGCGAAGCTGACGGTGCAGCTCCCGCGATTTCTCGCCCTCGCCCTGCGCCGGCAGGGTCACGTCGAACGGGAAAACTGGCTCCATGAAATATCCAATAACTGGATCATAAAGGGAACCAGATTACGCCCAGACTCTGGATCATGAAAGCCGCAGCCGCGGTGTCGCGAGCCAAAGCCATGATCGACCTCTACTTCAGCCCGACGCCGAACGGCCTGAAGATCCGCCTGTTCCTCGAGGAAACCGGTCTCGCGCATCGCATCGTCCCGATCCGGTTGTCTGCGGGCGAGCAGTTCGCGCCGGAGTTCCTCGCGATCTCGCCGAACAACAAGATGCCCGCCATCGTCGATCGCGCGCCGCGCGACGGCGGCGCGCCGCAGCCGGCGTTCGAATCCGGCGCGATCCTGCTGCACCTGGCGGAAAAGTGCGGCCGTTTGCTTCCGGAGAACGGCCGCGATCGCCTCGAAGCGCTGCAGTGGCTGTTCTGGCAGGTCTCGGGACTCGGCCCGATGGCGGGGCAGGCCGGCTACTTCCGCGTTTACGCATCGGTGCCGGTGCCCGAGGCGATCGAGCGCTACACGCGCGAACTCGCGCGGTTGTACGGCGTGCTCGATCGCCGGCTCGCGGGCCGCAGCTTCATCGCCGGCGATGCGTATTCGATCGCCGACATCGCGATCTATCCGTGGATCGTCCCGCACCGCGCGCACGGACAGGATCTGCAAGCGTTTCCGGAACTGCAGCGCTGGTTCGAAGCGATTGCCGCGCGACCAGCGACGCAGCGCGTCTACGACGGCGTCGAGGACGTCTATGCGAAGCCGCGCCGGCTTTCATCCTCCGAGCGCGATGCCTTGTTCGGCCGCAACGCCGTCGCGGCCACCCCGTAACGCCCATCCTCGATCGGGAAACATCCGTCATGACCTGCTTCATCTGCGAAACCTGCGGCACCCAGCACGCGGAATCCTCCGCTCCACCCGAACATTGCGTCGTCTGCGAGGACGAGCGCCAGTACGTCGGCTGGAACGGCCAGGCGTGGACGACGCTCGACGCGTTGCGTGCGGCCCGCACGCTGCGCATCGAACAGGACGCCGGCCTGACCGGCATCGGCATCGCGCCGGATTTCGCGATCCCGCAACGCGCGCTGCTGCTGGCGACCGACGCCGGCAACATCCTCTGGGAATGCGTGAGCCTGGTCACCGACGAAGCCGTCGCCGCGCTGCGGGCGCGCGGCGGCGTGGATCGCATCGTGATCTCGCATCCGCATTTCTACGCCTCGATGGTCGAATGGAGCGAAGCGCTCGGCGGCGTGCCGATCCTGTTGCACGAGGCGGACCGCGACTGGGTGCTGCGTTCCTCGAAGCGCATTGCGTACTGGAGCGGCGACACGCTGAAGCTTTCCGCTGCGGTGACCCTGGTCCGCTGCGGCGGTCACTTTCCCGGCAGCACGGCCCTGCATTGGCGCGATGGCCCGCGCGCAGGCGGCGCGCTGCTTCCCGGCGATGCCCTGCAGGTCGTGCTCGACCGCCGCCACGTCACCTTCATGTACAGCTACCCGAACTACATCCCGATGAAGGCCAGCGATGTGCGAG
>DATHOV010000167.1:0-6732 GCA_035484515.1 Lysobacteraceae bacterium | reverse complement strand
CTCGACGCGTTCGCGCATGCCGATCAAGCCATTGCCGTGCTCGGAAATGCCGCCGTGCCCATCGTCGCGCACGCGCAACTGGATCGAGCCGTCATCCGCAGTGAGCTCGGCCATGGCGCTGGTCGCGCGGGCGTGGCGCTGGATGTTCGTCGCCGCTTCGCGCAAGGCGAGTGCGAGGCAGGCTTCCTGGGCGGGCGGCAACTCGTGTTCGAAACCCGAATACGCGAAACGCACGCCGGCGCATTCGAGCAGCAGGCGTGCCGACGCGACCTCTCCGACCAGGCCTGCCGCGCGCATGCCGCTCACTGCGCTGCGCACCTGCACGAGCGCGTCGCGGGTGATGCGCTCGACATCTGCGATCTCGCGCCGCGCAGCGACCGGATCGCGCGCAAGCAGTTTGCCGGCGAGTTCGGATTTCAGCGCGATGAGCGACAGCGTGTGCCCGAGCAGATCGTGCAGGTCGCGGCCGATGCGCTCGCGTTCGGCAGTCGCGGCGAGCTTGCGGACTTCATCGTGGCTGAGGCGGATTTCCGCGTCCTTGGCCTCGTTCTGGCGACGCGCCAGGTTGGCCCCGCCGATCGCGAACCCCATGAAGACCACCGATACGATCACGCCCCATGGCCATTGCAGCGAGATCGCTTCGATCACGTAAATGGCGAGCACCGCAGCCATCGACCTCAGGCTGGTACGCACCGAGCCGACGAACGCCAACGTCGCGCACGCATAGACCACGCAGGTGATTCCGCCGCTGTGGTTCCACTTGAAGATGGCGTAGCCGAGCAAGGCCATCGCCAGGCTGTAGAACACCAGATGCCGCGACGAGCGCGTCATCGCCAGCACCCAGATGACCACCATCGCCGGGAAGCCGATGGCCGTCGCCACCGCCCACCCGACGCTGGGCGATGGGCCATACGTCAGGTCGCCGAAGAACCACAGCGACCACACGAGGTTCAGCAGGATTCCAAAGTGCGCCTTGCCGTCCCTGTTCTTGAAAAGGGCGATCGAATCGGGCGCCATGCGGAACAGTCGAGCGAGCATGGTTAGATTATCGCTCAAGAGCGGGAATGGAAGCGGCGGTCATCGCGATTCCTGCGCTTGTCGCCCGGAAAGAGCATGTACAAGCCACCGACGATCGCGAACATGGGCCACCACAGCGCGAAGGATACATCCAGGAAAAACATCGACGCGATGGCGACCATCGTGGCCGCCGTCAGCAGCGAATGCATGGCCTGCCCGTCGATCCTGCCGACATCGCGGTAACGTTCGACCGCACGACCGAGCGGAGCCGCCGCGCCGATCAGGATGAACAAGGCCCACCCGTTGTGCCATCCGAACAGCGGGAGATCGATGCCGAGGTTGCCGGCAAGGAAGGCAAGCCCGATCAGGATCACGACCACTCCACCGACGACCTCACCGCCCCTGTACCTGCGCCCCGACGCGGGATTGCCGGGCGATGCGTTGACTTCGTTCATTGCGTTTCTCCGGAGATGGATTGGCACGTCGATGCTGCGATCCGCTGGTCGGCGCGCGGTCTCAGCCCGTGCGCGCCAGCCAGCGCCGCGCGATGGCGAAGCAGATCGCGGTGAACCCGGCCAGCCACAGCAGGTGGCTTGCTATGCCTGTCGCGGGCACCTGGCCAACGGTCATCAGCGCAAGCTGCGACAGGTGCCACGCCGGCCACAACGGCGCGATCTGGCCGATGATCTTCGGCAGCATCGTCAGCGGCATCCACAGCCCCGACAGGAAAGCCATCGGCAGGTAGATCAGGTTGATGAAGGCTGGTGCGGCGCTGGCATTGGCGCGCGACCCGATCACCAGGCCCAGCGCGCAGAATGGCATCGTGCCCAGCAGCGCGATCGCGCCGAGCAGCAACCACTGCTCGACTGGCAGGCGTACGCCGCCGAGCGTGTACGCCATCAGCGCGAGCACGCAGTAGATGATCGCGGCGAACACCATCGCCATCGCCATCTTGCCCAGCAGGTAGGCGCCCGGCGGCATCGGCGCGACGCGCTTGAGCGCCAGCCAGCCGCGTTCGCGCTCGATCGCCACGGCGACGCCGAACGAGAACAGGCTCGGCGCCATCACCCCGAACACGCTGTAGGTGGCGAACAGGTAATGCGCCGCATTCGCGCTGCCGCGGTTGAGCAGGATGCCGAACAGCAGGTAGAACAACGGCGGGAACATCAGCGACGGCACCGAGGCCGAGGGCGTGCGCAGCACGCGCAGGAATTCGCACTTCGCTTCCAGTGCGTAGGACCGGAGGGAGCCATGCGAGGTCGTGCGCGGTACGGCATTTTCGACGATGGCATTCATCACGCTGCCTCCTTGGTGATTTCGACAAAAGCCTCGGCCAGACCGGCGCGGCGGATTTCCAGTTCGCTCAAGCCGGCATCCGCATCGAGCAGTTTGCGCACGACACTTTCGGCGACGTCGGTGACGATCTCGATGTGTTCGCCGTCCTGCGTCACGCTGCGCACGTGAGGCCAGCACAGGATGGTTTTCGACGCGAGCGACGAGATGCAGCGGATGCGCCGCTGCGAGACGCGCGCGCGGATCGCGGCCACACTGCCTTCGGCGACGATGCGGCCGCCGGCCAGCACGCAGACGCGGTCGGCGAGCGCTTCGGCTTCCTCCAGGTAGTGCGTGGTCAGCACGACCGCACAACCTTCGGCAACGAGCTGTCGGATCGTCTTCCACATGATTTCGCGCGCCTCGATGTCCAGGCCCGTGGTCGGTTCGTCGAGGAACAGGATATCGGGCCTGCCGACGATGGCCAGCGCGAACTGCGCGCGGCGTTGCTGCCCGCCCGAGAGCTTTCCGTAGCGACGATCCAGCAGATCGCCGACTCCGGCCAGGGCCACGCATTCAGCGATGCTGCGTGGATTCGGGTAGTAGCTGCCGAACAGGGCGATCAGCTCGCCTATCTTGAGCGTTTCCGGCACTTCGGTCGCCTGCAGCATCGCGCCGATCCGTCGGCGTGCGGCCAGCGACTTGGGCACCATCCCGAACAGATCGGCCATGCCGCCATCGGCCTGCTGCAGTCCGAGCAGCAGCGAGATCGCGGTGGTCTTGCCGGCGCCGTTCGGGCCGAGCATCGCGAGCACTTCGCCCGCCCGGACCTGCAGGTCGACGTTGTCGAGCGCGAGCAGCTTGCCATAGCGCTTGCTCACGCCGGCCAGTCCCGCCAGCCGCACCGGTGCAGGCGACGGATCTGCTATCGATGCGTCGCGCCTGGACGCATCCGGTTTCATCGTTGCGACTGCGTGCATGTGTCTGTCTCCCCGTGGTGCATGCAGTGTCGGCATGCGGCCATGCGCATTGCAGTGCGCGCCGTCAGCACCTGCGGCTGACAGCTGTCACGCGAGCTGCCATGCGGCTTCCAGGGGGTTCTGCCGGCACGATGCG
The DNA here is from genome assembly GCA_035484515.1 of Lysobacteraceae bacterium. Taxonomy (GTDB): domain Bacteria; phylum Pseudomonadota; class Gammaproteobacteria; order Xanthomonadales; family Xanthomonadaceae; genus SZAS-103. Next base: position 3,327 of record DATHOV010000167.1, on the reverse strand, counting down.
CATGTTAGAATTGCCGCGCAAGTCGTTCTTTTTCCTGACAGAACGACGCCGGGCCAAGCCTGGCCTCAAACGTTTTCAAGACCGAATTACGTGCGCGGCCCGTTCCGCGCATTTCGTGCGCCGACTGCCAGCGCATTTACGCCAGGAGAGACCCATGACCCAGACCACCCGCTCGACCCACCTGCAGATGCTCGACACCCTGCGCCGCGCCGGCGGCAAACTGCGCACGCACGGGCTGGACGACGCCACGATCGAACGCTTTGCCGCGACGCAGGCCGATCTGCGCGAAGCGATCGCCGCCGCCGCCGAACAGTTCGCCGCGCTGCGCGCCGACCCGCAATGGGCGCCCCTGCTGGCGATGGACGAGGACGCGCAGGTGCATGCGACGCAAGCCGGTTTCATCAATTTCTATCCCGACGATGCGGTGAACCCGTATGTCGCGTTGACCGCGCGCGGCCCGTGGGCGATCACGCTCAAGGGCGCGGTCGTGCACGACTCGGGCGGCTACGGCATGCTGCCGTTCGGCCACGCGCCGCAGGCCGTGATCGATGCGATGAGCAAGCCGCAGGCGATGGCGAACATCATGACGCCGAGCCTGAGCCACCTGCGTCTTGCGAACGCGCTGCGCGCCGAGATCGGCCATGCCCGAAAGGACATCGGTTGTCCGTACACGCACTTCCTGTGCCTGAACTCGGGCTCGGAATCGGTCTCGCTCGCCGGCCGCATCGCCGACATCAACACCAAGCTGATGACCGACACCGGCGCGCGCCATGCCGGCAGGCAGATCAAGCGACTCGCGGTGAAAGGCGCCTTCCACGGCCGCACCGAGCTGCCCGCGATCTATTCCGACTCCAGCCGCAAGGGCTACCAGCAGAACCTCGCCAGCTATCGCCACGAGAACAGCCTGATCACCGTCGAGCCCTACAGCATCGACCAGTTGCGCCAGGTATTTGCCGATGCCGACAAGAACGGCTGGTACATCGAGGCGATGTTCCTCGAGCCCGTCATGGGCGAAGGCGATCCGGGCCGCGCGGTGCCGGTCGCGTTCTACGATGCCGCCCGCGAACTCACCAAGGCGCACGGAACCCTGCTGATGGTCGATTCGATCCAGGCCGGCCTGCGCGCGCATGGCGTGCTGTCGATCGTCGACTACCCCGGCTTCGAGCACATCGAGGCGCCGGATATGGAGACCTATTCGAAAGCACTCAACGCCGGCCAGTTCCCGCTGTCCGTGCTCGCCGTCGGCGAGCGTGCCGCGGGCCTGTACCGCAAGGGCGTGTACGGCAACACCATGACCAGCAACCCGCGCGCGATGGACGTGGCCTGCGCCGTGCTCGGCATGCTGACGCCGGAACTGCGCGCGAACGTGCGCGGCCAGGGCCGTGCTTTCATCGCCAAGCTCGAGAAGCTGAAGGACGAACTCGGCGGCCTGATCACCAAGGTCCAGGGCACCGGCCTGCTGTTCTCGTGCGAACTCAACGACGCGTTCAAGTGCTACGGCGCCGGCTCGACCGAGGAATACATGCGCGAGCGCGGCATCGGCGTGATCCACGGCGGCGCGAACTCGCTGCGCTTCACCCCGCACTTCGCGATCACCGACGAGGAAGTCGATCTGGTGATCGCGAACATCCGCAAGGCCCTGCTGGAAGGACCGCGCAAGGCGCAGGCCGAGGCGGCATAGCTCGCTTGCCCATGCGAACGATCGTGAGGCCGGGGCGACCCGGCCTTTTTCATCGGCGTGAAATCGTGCAGGAAGTTTGTGTTTCAGGATGCCCTGCGGCCCAACCATTCGAAGCCTTTCCAGACCCATGAAAATCGTCAAGCCCGTCCGCGTCGCGCGTACCTATACCCAGCGCCTCGTCGCCGATCCGGTTGCGGTATTCCCCCTGCTTTGTCCGGTTCGCGAAGCCGACTGGATCGAAGGCTGGGATGCTTCCCTGGTCGTTTCGTCCTCCGGCGTCGCCGAGACCGATTGCGTCTTCACCACGGCAGCCGATCCGATCGACGCCATCTGGTACATCACCCGTCACGAACCGGACGCGGGCTTCGTCGAAATGCTCAAGATCACGCCCGGCGTCACCGCCTGCAGGTTGACGATCCAGCTTCGTGCCGCCTCTGCAGGATGCGAGGCCGACATCGCCTACTCGTACACGAGCATGGGACCGCAAGGCGATGCCTTCGTTGGGTCGTTCACCGAAGAGTTCTATCGCCAGTTCATGCAGGACTGGGAGGCGCGGATCAATCACTACCTGCTTCACGGAAAGGCACTGGGGAAAACCGCCGGCTGAAGAGCGGACACGCGGATGCAGTGCCCGTCGGCAAGATCCGCCGCGGCCGCGCGGCGTGGGCATCCAGACATGAGCGGCGGCGGCACTGGCCGTCGATACCACGGGGCTGTTCGGCTCGCGGCTACTTCTTCTTCGGCGCGATCATCATGATCATCTGCCGCCCTTCCAGGCGCGGACGCTGTTCGACGACCACTTCGTCGGCGAGATCGGTCTCGATCCGCTTGGCCATCTCCAGGCCGAGTTCCTGGTGGGCCATCTCGCGGCCCTTGAAGCGGATGTTGACCTTGACCTTGTCGCCTTCCTCGAGGAAACGGCGCAGGTTGCGCAGCTTGATGTTGTAGTCGCCGTCGTCGGTGGTCGGACGGAACTTGAGTTCCTTGATCTCGACGATCTTCTGCTTCTTCTTGGCAGCCGAAGCCTTCTTCTGCAGTTCGAACTTGAACTTGCCGAAATCCATGATGCGGCAGACCGGCGGATCGCCATTGGGCTGGATCTCGACCAGATCGAGGCCGGCTTCCTCGGCCATCGCCAAGGCTTCGTCGCGACTGACCACGCCGACGTTTTCGCCCTCGGCGCCGATCAGGCGCACGCGCGGAACGCGGATCTCGTGATTCTTGCGGTTCTGTTTTTCGGTATTGATTCGCGGTTCCTCGTTACGTGGATGTTGCTGATGCCCGATATGCGCCCAAGCCTAGTTTGCGCCTGGACGGGCCTCGTTGCGCAGGCGTTCGATGAAATCCCCAAGCGTCATCGTACCCAGGTCTTCCCCAGACCGCGTGCGCACCGCAATCGAGCCGGTTTCCTTTTCGCGATCTCCGATCACGAGCAGATACGGAATCCGTTGCATGGCGTGCTCGCGAATCTTATAGCCGATCTTTTCGTTGCGCAAATCGGCGGCGACCCGGAAGCCTTGATTTTCAAGGGCCGCACGGGCGGCCTCGACCGCATCTGCCTGGGCGTCGGTGATGTTCAGGACCACCGCCTGGACCGGAGCCAGCCAGACCGGCAGGTGGCCGGCATGGTTTTCGATCAGGATGCC
>DATHOV010000166.1:0-6827 GCA_035484515.1 Lysobacteraceae bacterium | reverse complement strand
CGGCATCGCTTCGATGGCTCTGCTTTGCGTGGCCGAACTGGTCATCCTTCCGATGGCCCAGGTCGGTACCGGCCTGTGCTTCGCCCTGGGTCGCGGCCTGCCCGCGGCATGCGTCATCTGCCTGGTCCCCATCGGGCGCCTGATCACGGGCGTGGCCTTCATGGCGCTGGTCACCAGGCGCACGCCCGCGGTGGTGGCCACCTCGCACTTCGTCGGCTCGCTGATCGGAATCGCCGGCACGCTCGCCTTGATCGCATGCATCGACGGACCGCCCGCGTGGCGCGAACGCCTGCGCCTGCGCGAGACGCTGCCAGGCGGCTCGACGTATGCCGTGGGCTCGATGGTGAGCACCAGTTACCAGGAAGTGGACAAGGTGCTGATGCTGCAACTGCTGGGCGCCGCCATCGTCGGTCCGTACACGGCCGCGTTTCGGGTGGTCAGCGTGTTCGCGTTGCCCGTCTCGGCGCTGATGAGTGCGGCGTTGCCGCGGTTGTTCGCGACCCACGGTACCGAACAGGGCCCGCGCACGCTGAAGGCGGTGGCGAAGACGTCGATGGCCTACGCACTGGTCGCCACGCTCGTGGCCGCCAGCATTTCGCCGCTGATGCCCCGCATTTTCGGGGAAGGATTCTCCGAGGCGTCGCACTACCTGCTGATGCTCTCCCCTTGGCCGATCATCTACGCCCTGCATCAATCCGCAGCGACCGGGCTGACCGCCTTCGGCCGCCAGCGCGCGCGCCTGATCGTCGAGGCGCTCGGCATGCTGCTCATCGTCGTGCTCAACTTCGCCCTCCTGCGTCCGCTGGGCGCGGGCGCGTCCGTGCTGGCCCTGCTGGTGGGCGAGGCGTTCATGGCTTCCGGATGCGCGATCTGCCTTCGCGGGAAGTAGGGCCTGCAAGAAGGGATCGAAGCATCAGAAAAAATCGGGTCGGAGAATATTTCCGAAAAGAATGGGCTCAGAGGAAAAAAGGCAAATATTCTCCGACCCGATTTTTTCTTAGGAAACCGCAAACCCGCTTTCGTACAATGCAGACCCGCCGTTGGGAATAACGAAGTCGCAGTCGGGAAATGCAATCTGCCTTCAGGGCTGTTGAGCCAAGCTTCCTGGATGGGCAAACCCTCCTTCGCGCGATGCCGACGAGCTTTCGGGAATTGCCAGCAAGCCTCGGGGAACTGCAGGCCGGCATCCGGGAGTTGCAAGCCTGCATCGCAGCGGGGCAAGTCGTTGTCGCTCGAGAAATGACAGTTGCGCGGCACAGTCGACCAGCATCGCTGCGATGTCGATCTGCATCGCCGCGATTCCTGTCAGCTCCGCGCGAATGCAGGATTGCATCGCAGCGATGCTGACTTGCTTCGCTGCGATGCAGGTCAACTCCGCAAGAAATCAGACCAGTTCCCGCCGAAAGCTGTCGACAACGCTGCGGAGATGGCCGGCATTGCGGCGAAGCAGGTCTGCAACGCACGGCTGCAAGCCCGCATCGCCGCGATGCAGGGCAGCAACACAGCGAAGATAGCCCGCTGCGCAGAGATTCAATGTTGCATTCGTGACCACATGCCGTCGCAGGAGGCCGGGAAAGGGGATGTGCTTGAATCAATCGGCGATCTTCAGGGCTGGACTCGGAATTGTGCACGGCCGGACAAATGGAATCCCCGTGCCCTCGGGCAGTTGAAGAGCACGGGACGTCAGGCGATCTTCCGCAACCACAGGCTATGTCCGGGGCCGCAGACATAGCCCGGCATGAGCCGGCCGATCTGCTCCGCGAACTTCTTCTCGGCGAACGAGCCGAACCAGGTGATCTCGAAGGCCCGGTTGTACTGGAGGAAGGCCCGCACGAAATAGATTTCGTTCCAGGCGCGTCCCTCCATGAGCGCCGACTCGCTGTACTCGAACGGATAGCGGATGTCGTGGATGTGCACGACCACGCCCTTCTTCAGGGACGGCAGGATCGTGAACAGGATCGCGGACAGGTCGCTGCCGATCTTCACCACGTGCGAGGAGTCGATGAAGAGGATGTCGTCCGCCTCCAGCGACTGGAAGATCTCCGGCGAGATCTCCTGGATCTTCTCGCGAACGATCTCGAAGTTCCCGCCTTCTGCCTTCGCCAGCAGCGGGATCACATTCGGGGAATATGGATCGATGAAGGTCAGCCGGCAGTCGGGCAGGTAGCGCCCGGCGGTGTCGACCATCAGCGCCGAGGAGAACCCCGAACCGATCTCGATGATCCGCGAGGGCTTGAAGATCCGCAGCATGCTGAACAGCGCGAAGCCGTCGTTGAAGTCGAACAGAGTGTTCTCGTGGTGGTACAGGCTCTGCCCGTCGGCGTGCCTGGGCGGCGTGAACTCGCCGAAGTGCGCGGCCATGCGCGGAATCAATGCCTCCTGGCCGGAAGCATTCAGGTCGACGCCGTCTTCGACGTTGGGCGGCGCCTCGAACAGCAGCTTCCTGTTCTTCCGGATCTCGCGCACGCTGGGGAGCGGCGAGCCGTAGTGGCCCGGATAGTAGCGGTACATCCAGAGGCTGCGCTCGATGAGGGAGCGGAAGATGAACTGGAGGAAATAGGACACCGGCGCCACCACGCCGTAGACGATCGGAGACTGCTGGAGCTTCCTTGCGAAGTTCTGTTTGAGTGCCATCTCATCGCTCGAGGTGCTGATTCAGTGAAGCAGCCGGGAATCCATCCGTTGCCGCCGAACCGGCTCGCCGGCTAGCCCAGCTTGCGGTCCAGCGCGAGACCCAGCTCGCCCGGGGTCTTGATCGCATCGGCCTCCTGCTCGGAGAACTTCACCCCGTGCTTCTCCTCGATCGCGAGGAACAGGCCCATCACGTCGAGCGAATCGATGCCGTTGTCGCGGAAGCTCCGCGACGGCGCGAAGTTCTCAAGGTCGAAGTCGATGCCCGCGCCCTGCAGGGCGTCGATGATCCTCTGCTCATTCGGTGTCATTTTTTTCCGTCCTCCGGCACAGGCAGCTGGCCCACGACAATCCCACTCCGAATCCGCTCAGCACCACGGTCTTCGCCATACGGTCCGCGAGCAGGTGCTGCGCGATCAGCGGTATCGTCGAAGATACCGTATTCCCGCAGTGTTCGATCTCGATTGGGAACTTGTCCAGCGGCTGGCGCAGGCGGTCGGCGATCGACTTGACGATGAAGCGGCTGCCCTGGTGCAGGATGTAGCGGTCGACGTCGTCGGGGCCTACGCCAGCGCCGGCCAGCATCGCGTTGATGTCCCCAGGTACGGTCGTGGCCGCGAAGTTGAACACGCTGCGGCCGTCCATCGCGAACCTGCCGTTCTCCGTGCGGATGGCTGACCAATCCTTGCCTCGCGACTTCAGGCTGAAGGCCTCCATCGTCCATACTGGATCGGTGCCGATCAAGGTCGCGGTGGCCGCATCGCCGAACAGCAGCACGGTGTTGCGATCGTCGGGGTCAATGATCTTCGAATAGGGATCGGCGGTGACGAGCACGCCGCGATCCAGGCCCTGCGCCTGCATGAGCGAACGCAGTACAGCCAGGCCGTAGACGTAGCCGGAGCAGCCGAGGGAAATGTCGAACGCCGCGCACGACTCGGCCAGCCCTGCGCGCCCGTGCACCTGGCCCGAAACGTGGGGGATGTTGCGATCCGGATTCTGGGTCACCACGACCAGGGCCTGGATCGATGCGCGATCGAGGCCCTGCTGCTCGATCAGGCGTTCGAGTGCGAGCCAGGCGAGGTCGGAGGTGTCTTCATTCGGGGCCTTCACCGCGCGTTCGAGCACGCCGATCTTGTCCTTCAGGAACTGCTCGTCCAGCTCGAAGCGGCCGGCGAGGGCGGCATTGCTTGCGCGCCCTTCGGGAACGTATGAGGCGATGGCCTGGATGCCGAGCATGCTCATGTCAGGACGAAATAGATGTCGCCGAGCGGCTGCCCGTCGATCGTGAGCGCGCTGCGGGTGAGCTTGTCGCCGAAGCTGGCCTGGATCGTCACCCGGTGCTCTACTGGTTCTGCGTACGCCTCCTGGTAGCGGGCGAACCGGCCCCGAGCGAAGAGCCATTTGCCCTTCGCCCCGGGATAGACCGCCTGATGCAGCGCCTTGACCATGGCGACCCAGCGTTCGATGTTGGTGAAGGGCATCGCGCCGCTGTTCACCGCGGTGGCCGATGGCACGTCGATGTCGGTGGCGGCGACGATGCGTTCTTCGGGATACGGATGGCGTTCGGCGATGGGTCTGCCGTCCTCCACCAGCACGATCCTGCGCTTCGCGCCGTCCATGCTGCAGCTTAGCTGCACCTTTGGCTCGCTGCCATGCGGTGCGTCGGCACACAGGGTCAGACCGGTCGTGGCGAGGCCGTGGAAGGTGATGTCGATCTCGCCGATCGCATCCATGCCGTCTTCGCCGGACAGGGCCTGCAGGGCGATGGGCAGGATGTCGGTACCGTGCAGGTAGTCGCGGTCGCCCTTGAAGCGCAGGCCGGAGAGCGGGATCGGGGACGCGTGGCCGTTCATCGTGCCGGGCCTGCCTGGAGGGAATCGTAGGTACGGGCCGGGTTGCCGAACACCGAAGCGCCTGCGCGCACGTGCTTGGTCACCACGCTGCCCATGCCGACGTTCGCGGCCGCGCCGATGCGCACGTTGTCGCGGATGGCACAGCTGAGCCCGATGGTCGCCTTCGCGCCGATCCGGGTGTGTCCGCCGACCATCGTGCCCACCGAGATCCAGACGTTCTCCTCGATCTCCACGCCGTGCCCGATGTTGCACAGGTTGCCGACGATGCTGCCGGTTCCGATCCGGGTGCTGGAGAGGATGCCGCGCACGACGACGCACGCGGCGCCGACGCTAGCACCTTCGCCGACCATCACACCGGCGAGATGGGGAAAGCCGCGCCGTCGGCCATCCCGACCGACGTAGGCATTGATGCCGGAAGTGCCAATCACGCAGTTCTCGCCGACGGTGACGCCACGTCGCAGCCAGGTGCCGCTGCGGACGATGGCGCCGCTGCCGATGCTCACGCCCGGATCGACCTGCACGCCCGTCTCGACGACGGCGCGTTCCCCGATCCGCGCATCGGATGCGATCGAAGGATTTTCCGGCAGCAGGGAGGTCGCGCCGAGCAGGCCGGAGCGTTGCAGGTATTCGAGCGTGTCGATGAAGGTCGCCCGCGGGTCGTCGACGGGCAGTAGCGTGGACCTGGGATACGACCTGGCGATCGGCACGGCCAGCTCGTGCGCGACCAGGATCGTCGAATCGACGGCGAGGTCGATCGCGTCGCCAGCAGGCGGCTTTTCGCAGAACGTCAGGCAGCCGGCGCGCGGGTTGTCGATCAGGGTCACGCCATGAAAGACCGCGTCGGCCGCCTGCGGGATGGAAGCCAGCGTCGGCAGCGAGTTCAGGGGGCAGGGACGGCGGGCCGGAAAGTATTCCATCGCGGGGTCAGTGCTGCGGAGCGGGCGATGTCAACTGGCGCAGCACGTCCGCGATAGTGCCGATCGCGCCTTCGGGAAGGCTCGGCCCGGTCGGCAGCACGACGATGCGCTCGGCCAGTGCGGTCGTGTTCGCAAGCAGCAGGCCGGCATGCGGAAACAGATCGCGATACGGCTGCATCCGGTGGCAGCCAGGCCAGAAGTATTTCCGCGCGAGGATGTTCTCGGCTTGCAGCGCGGCGACGATCGCGTCGCGGGAAGTCGGGGAACGCGCATCGATTTCGATCACGACGTAGTGATGGCTGTTGCGTTCGGACGGATCGTATTCGAGCAGGCAAATGGCGGGAATGCCGGCCAGGGTCTCGCGATAGGCGGCATGGCAGGCGCGGTTGGCGGCGACGATGGCGTCGAATCCGTCCAGGTTGGCCAGGCCCATCGCCGCGCACACCTCGATCATCTTGCCGTTGGTGCCCGGATGGATGACGTTGTCGTAGCCCTTGAAGCCGAAATTGCGCATCAGCCGCATGGCTTCGGCCAGGGCGTCGTCATCGGTGGTGACGGCGCCGCCTTCCATGGTGTTGAAGGCCTTGGTGGCGTGGAAGCTGAGGACCTCGCAGGCGCCGAAGCGGCCGATGGTCCGACCCTTGTACGTGCTGCCGAACGCGTGCGCCGCGTCGAACATCAGCTTCAACCCATGCTCGTCGGCGATGGCCTGCAGTTCGTCGATCGGCGCCGCGCGCCCCCACAGATGCACGCCGATGATGCCGGTCGTGCGCGGGGTGATCATGCGCCGCACGGCGTCCGGGTCGAGGTTGTGGGTGCGCGGGTCGATGTCCGCGAAGACCGGGGTGATGCCTTGCCACGACAACGCATGCGCGGTGGCGACGAAGGTCCACGACGGCACGATGACCTCGCCTTCCAGGCCCAGTGCGCGGATGGCGATCTCCAGCGCGATGGTGCCGTTGCACATCGCCACGCAGTGCCTGACGCCGAGCTGCGCGGCAATGCGCCGTTCGAATTCCTGCACCATGGGACCGTTGTTGGTCAGCCACTGGCTGTCGAGGATCCGGCCGACGTTTCGCAGGAAGCCTTCGCGGTCGCCGATGTTCGGGCGGCCTACGTGGAGCGGCTTGTCGAATGCCGGCGCCGCGCCATTGACTGCAAGGTCGGATGGTTTCCGGAGCTGCTTCATGTGGATGCGCTCATGCTTCCGTTGCCTGCCTGGAAGGGTTGTCATGTGTTCCATCGAAGCGGTCGTCTCCGGGCCGCGTTTGTGCGCTCAACTCGAGCTTGCGGACACGCCATTCGATCCGCTCCAGCAGACGCCGGTTGGTCGCCATCAGGTCGGCGAGGAAGCCCATCACGAAGAGCAGGAAGGCAAGCGTCATGCACATGCCGGTGAAGATCACCGACTGCACATGCCCGTTGC
>DATHOV010000165.1:0-2110 GCA_035484515.1 Lysobacteraceae bacterium | reverse complement strand
CTTCTCGAGAATGAAGCCGCGGATATCGCCCGCGTCGTCCTTCGCCCATACCACGAACACGTCGGCAATCGCCGCGTTGGTGATCCAGGTCTTGGAGCCATTCAGCACGTAGCCGCCATCGACCTTCTTCGCGCGGGTGCGCATCGAGGCGGGGTCGGAACCGGCGTCGGGTTCGGTCAGCCCGAAGCAGCCGACCGATTCGCCGCTGCGGAGTTTCGGCAGGTATTTTTGCTTCTGATCGTCGGAGCCGAAATCCCAGATCGGATACATCACCAGCGACGATTGAACCGAGAACGCCGAACGGTAGCCGGAATCGACGCGCTCGACCTCGCGCGCGATCAGGCCGTAGCTGACGTAATTCACGCCGGCGCAGCCGTAACCTTCCAGCGTGGCGCCGAGGAACCCCATCTCGCCCATCTCGTTCATGATCTCGCGATGGAACTTCTCGTGGCGGTTCGCCTCGATCACGCGGGGGAACAGCTTCTCCTGGCAATATTCGCGCGCGGTATCGCGGATTGCACGCTCTTCCTCGGTCAACTGCTGGTCCAGGCGCAGTGCGTCTTCCCACTGGAACGCAGTGAAGTGGCTCTTGTGGTGAACCGGGGCATCGTTCATGCCTCGCTCTCCGCATCCTCGACAACGGGCTTTCTCCGGGCTCGCGCGCGTAACTGCATGAACGCCGGCAACTCGTCGCCGAAGCCTTGCACATTTGGGCCAAGATCGTCATCGCGCCGGCGCGGCTCGCGGCGAGGGGATTCGCGGTTGGCGGGTTCGCGACGGGTCGTTTCGCGCGGGGCGGATTCGCGACGGGTGAGTTCGCGAGGCGGCTGCTCACGCGGGGGCTGCTCACGCGGCTTGTTCGGCGTGGCGGAACTTGCCGCGCGCGACCGCGGCGCCGGCTTCTCCCGCATGGGCCTTTCCTGCGGTGCTGGCGCATCGGCTTTCTCGCGCACCGGCCTTTCACGGGGCGCCGGCGCTGCTGCCTTTTTCCTGGGCGCTGCCGTGCGGCCGCCACGCCCACGGCGCTTGCGTCCGTCATCCTCTGACCAGGCGATCGGATCCAGGCCTTCGACGATCATCGGCGGTATCGGATGTCCGATCAGCTTCTCGATCGCTTCCACCGCGGCGCGGTCATCGGGCATCGCGATCGTGAAGGCGCGTCCCTCGAGGCCGGCGCGACCGGTGCGCCCGATGCGATGCACATAGTCCTCGGCATGGATCGGCACGTCGAAATTGAACACATGCGACAGGCCGCCGATATCGAGGCCGCGCGCGGCCACGTCGCTGCACACCAGCAGCCGAAGCTCGTTGGCCTTGAATTTTTCCAGTGTCGCGAAGCGCACGGTCTGGGCCATGTCGCCATGGAGCGCGCCGACATCGAATTTATGCCGCGTCAGCGACTTATACAGGATATCCACATCGCGCTTGCGATTGCAGAAGATTAGCGCGTTCTGCACCTTCTGGGTGCGGATCAGCCGGCGCAGCGCCTCGCGCTTGTCATGCTCGGCCACCAGCGCCAGACCTTCGGTGATCGTCGTCGCGATCGAGGCGGGACGCGATACCACGATCTCCTTGGGGTTCTGCAGGAACGCGTCGGCCAGCCGCCGGATCTCCGGGAACAGCGTCGCACTGAAGAACAGCGTCTGCCGATTGCGCGGCAGCAGCGAGACGATCCGCTCGACGTCCGGGATGAAGCCCATGTCCAGCATGCGGTCAGCTTCGTCGATCACCAGGCTTTTCACGTCCGACAGCAGGATCGATCCGCGCTCGAACATGTCGATCAGTCGCCCGGGCGTTGCGATCAGCACGTCGACACCGCGCATCAGAATGTCGCGCTGATCGGTCATGCTCTCGCCGCCGATGACCAAAGCGTGGGTCAGCTTCAGGTACTTGCCGTACTGGATGAAGTTCTCGGCGACCTGAAGAGCCAGTTCGCGCGTGGGCTCCAGGATCAGGCTGCGCGGCATGCGCGCTCGTGCGCGCGAGCCGGTCAGGATATCCAGCATCGGCAGGGTGAAGCTGGCGGTCTTGCCGGTGCCGGTCTGCGCTGTGCCCAGCACGTCGCGTCCCATCAGCACGACCGGAATGGCCTGCTCCTGTATCGGCGTGG
>DATHOV010000164.1:0-8106 GCA_035484515.1 Lysobacteraceae bacterium | reverse complement strand
ACGAGCACAGGGGTCTCAGCCTTTGGATCGTCGCGGTACTCGCAGCAGCACGACCGCCGCCAGCGTCGTGACCGCCGCCATCGTCGCTCCCGCGAGAAACGTGTCGTGCGGGCCGCCATGCGCCCACAACGCACCTGCGATGACGCTGGCGAACAGCAGCAGCACGCCGCGTACGAGGTTCATCGCGCCGAATGCGCTGCCGCGCAGGTCCTCCGGTGCGAAGTCGGCGACGAAGGCGGCGAGCACGCCTTCGGTCAGGCCCATGTGCAGGCCCCAGGCACCGATGCCGACGAAGACCATCACTGGCGTTCCGCCGAGCGCGAGCAGCAGATCGGCGCCGATCATCACCAGGCAGCCGACCACGAGCACGCCCAGGCGCGGAAGCCGGTCCGACAGCGCACCGGCCGGCCATGCGCTGAACATGTACACGCCGCTCATCACGACCAGGGCTAGCGGCGCATACGCCGCATCCAGTCCCGTCGCCTGCACGCGCAGAACGAGGAAGGCTTCGGAAAATCGCATCAGGGTGAACAGTGCGACCACGACGAGCAGCTTCCAGAAACGCGCCGGAAACCGCGCCCACGCGCGCAGGCTCAGTGGGTTCGCCGGCTTCCTTCCGGAGTCGATGCGTCGCTCCGGCTCGCGCACCCACACGGCGAGGATCGCCAGCGCGATGAATGCGGGCAGCACGCCGATCCACAGCACGCGCCGCAGGTCGTCGCGCCAGAGCAGCATGAAGGCGATCGCGATCAGCGGGCCGATGAAGGCGCCGACGGTGTCCAGCGACTGCCTCAGGCCGTAGGCTGCGCCACGTTGTTCGGGCGCGGTGACGTCGGCCACGTAGGCATCGCGCGGCGCGCCGCGGATGCCCTTGCCGACGCGATCGACGATGCGCGCGGAGAACACCATCGTCGCGGTCGTTGCGAGCGGAAACAGCGGCTTGGTCAATGCGGCCAGTCCGTAGCCGAGCAGCATCAGCGGCTTGCGCTTGCCGACCCAGTCCGACAAGGCGCCGGAGAACAGCTTGGTGATCGACGCGGTCGATTCGGCGACGCCCTCGATCCAGCCGAGCAGCGCTGCGCTCACGCCCAGCGTGCTCGTCACGAACACCGGCAGCAGGCCGTGGATCATCTCGGACGAGACGTCCATGAACAGACTGACCATGCCCAGCGCCCAGATGCTGCCTGGCAGGAGCTTCCACGCCCGGCTGCTGTTCGCGTCGGCCATCGGGCATCGTCGTGGCGAAGATGGACGCATCTTAACCGCACGCAACATCAACACGCCGCCTTAATGCCTCGAACCGGTAGAGTGCGGCATCGACCGTCGTTGCCGCGTGGGAAGCGCATGGACCTGATCGGACTGGGTACCGCAACTCCGCGCACGCGCTACACCAAAGCCGATTGCTGGGAAGCCTTCAAGGTATCGCCGTGGTTCGAACGGCTCGATCGCCGCGCACGCGCGATCGCCGAACTGGTGCTGCAGCGGGACAACGGCATCGAGGCGCGATGGCTTGCGGTCGACGACCTGCAGGACGTGTTCGCGATCGATCCGGACGTCTGCCACGCGCGATTCGCGGACCACGCGCCCGTGCTGGCGGCGGACGCGGCCCAGCGCGCCCTCGCGGATTCGGGATTGCACGTGGGCGACATCGACGCAGTCGTCGTCAGCACCTGCACGGGCTACTTGTGCCCAGGTCTGAGCAGCTACGTCCTGGAGGCGCTGGACCTGCGCGCCAACATCCAGGCGCTCGATCTGGTCGGGCAGGGCTGCGGTGCGGCCCTGCCGAACTGGCGCATGGCCGACGCGCTGCTGAAGTCGGGTTGCGCGAACGTGCTGTCGGTGTGCGTGGAGGTGAGCAGCGCGGCGATGTACCTGGACAACGATCCGGGCGTGCTGATCAGCGCCTGCCTGTTCGGCGACGGTGCGGGTGCGGCGGTACTTTCCAGCGAACCGCGTTCCGGCCGCCGTCGCGTGAGCTGGAAGGCCGCGGCTTCGCTGACCGATCCCTCCGAGCGCGAATCGCTGCGCTTCCAGACGCGCAACGGCCTGCTGCGCAACGTGCTCACGCGCCATGTGCCGAAGCTCGCTGCGAAGTACGCCCATCGCGTGCTCGGCAACGTGCTCGTGCAGCAGGGCCTGCAGAGATCCGACATCGACGGCTGGATCTGGCACGCCGGCGGCCGCGACGTGATGCTCGCGTTGAGCGAACGCATTGGCCTGAGCACGCACGACCTGCGCCACAGTGCAGCGGTGTTGCGCAAATACGGCAACCTCAGCAGCGCCTTCGTGTATTTCGTCCTGCAGGCCGCGCTTGCCGACAACGCGGCGGGCGGGCGCTGGTGGATGGCGAGCTTCGGGGCAGGCTTCAGCAGTCATGGCGCCTTGCTGGAGGTCGCATGAAATCGCGCCCTGCGGTGCGCCCGCGATGAGCCTGGCGCGCCGCGTCGAACCGGAGATGCTCGACTCCCTGCCGGCCGAGGATCCGCGCGCGGTGCGCTCGCGCAAGGACCTGCGTCGCGTCAACCGGATCATGGGAACCTGCGGGCTGATCGGCGGTGCGCTCGACCCGATCGTGAACGCATCGCCGACGGCACGTATCGTCGAACTCGGCGCAGGCGATGGTTCGCTGATGCTGCGCATCGCGCGCAGGCATGCGCGGCACTGGCCGAAGCTCCGGATCGGTCTGCTCGACATGCAACCTGTGGTTCGCGCCGATACGCTGATCGGATTCCAGGACGAGGGATGGTATGCGCGGGTGATCGGGGCCGATGTCTTCGACTGGCTGGCGCAGCCCGCCGACGGCGATGCTCCGATCGTCGTCGCCAACCTGTTCGTGCACCACTTCGATGGCGAGCGATTGCGGGCGCTGCTCACCGGCATCGCATCGAAGGCCGGCGCCTTCGTCTGCTGCGAACCGCGTCGCAACCGCTTCGCTTACGCCGGTGCCGCGATGATGTGGGCGATCGGCTGCAATGGAGTGACCGTGAACGATGGGATGCTCAGCGTCCGCGCCGGTTTCAACCACGACGAGCTCTCGGCACTGTGGCCGGATCGCGATGCGTGGAGCCTGCGCGAGGACAGGGCGGGACCGTTCGTGCATCGTTTCGTGGCCGTGCGCAGAGAAGGCTGAAGTCATGCAAGCGGACTTCGATGCGATCGTCGTAGGCGGCGGCCCGGCAGGTTCCACTGCCGCGATCCTGCTTGCACAGGCGGGTTGGTCGGTCGCGCTGATCGAAAAGCAGTCGTTCCCGCGGCGCAAGGTCTGCGGCGAGTGCATCGCGGCGACGAACCTGCCGCTGCTGCACGCGCTCGGGATCGGCGACCGATTCGATGCGATCGCCGGGCCCGAGATCCGTCGCGTCGCACTGTATGCGGGCGACACGGCGCTGCACGCGCCGCTGCCCGCGTTCGAAGCGCCGCACGCCTGGGGCAGGGCGCTGGGCCGTGAACATCTCGATACGTTGCTGATTGCGCGCGCCGCCGAAGCCGGAGCGACGGTACTGCAGCCGCGCAGCGTCAGGCGCATCGAGCGCGATGGCGCAATGCAGGTGTGCCATACCGCCGGCGCCGATCACAGGAACATCGCGTTCGCTGCGCCGGTGCTGATCGTCGCGCATGGCTCGTGGGAAGCCGATCCTTCGCAGGAGTCTCGGCATCGACCGCAACGCGACTCCGACCTGTTCGCGTTCAAGGCCAATTACCGCGATGCTCGGCTCGATCCGGGCGTGTTGCCCGTGCTCGCGTTTCCCGGCGGCTACGGCGGCATCGTGGTCGGCGATCACGCACGCACGACGCTCGCGTTCTGCATCCGCCGCGACGCGCTGCGAAAGGCGCGTGCGGAACACCCATCGCGCAAGGCCGCGCATGCGGTGCTTGCGCATGTGGAGGCGCACTGCAGAGGCGCGCGCGATGCCATCGTCGGCGCGGAACCCGAAGGAACCTGGCTCGGCGTCGGGCCCATCCAGCCGGGCATCCGCAAGCCCTATCGCGACGACGGAGCATTCGCCATCGGCAACCTCGCCGGCGAAGCTCATCCGATCCTCGGCGAAGGCATGAGCATGGCGATCCAGTCCGCGTGGCTGCTTTGCAAGCGGCTGGTCGCGCATCGGAACGAACTGATGACCGGCCGCGCGGGCACGGAGGTGGGGTGCGACTATGCACGCGTCTGGAGGAGCAGCTTCACCCGCCGTATCCGTCTCGCGGCCCTGTTCGCGCATCTGGCCATGCGACCCGATGCGTCCCGTGCGCTGCTGCCACTGCTGCGTCGCTGGCCCGGCCTGTTGATGCACGGCGCGCGCGCCGGGGGCAAGGTATGGGACGTCGTGACAGCCGATGGCCTGTAGGCTGATGGCGCAATTCCCGTTCGCTGGTCAATGACGAGCCAGCAGCATTCGCCTTTGAATTTGAGATAAGTTCCAGTCCGTTCGACCTGCAGGAGAACATGCCGATGGACTTCGCACATTCCGAAAGGACGCAGGCGCTGCGCGACCGGCTTGCCCGTTTCATGCGCGACGAAGTGGCGCCTGCCGAAACGGCCTACCGGGCGGAGCTTGGCGGCAGCGGCGATTGGCGTGTCTGGCGGCAGCCGGCCGTCATGGAGGCATTGAAGGCGAAGGCACGCGATGCCGGACTGTGGAACCTGTTCCTGCCCGAGGCGGAATACGGAGCGGGCTTGAGCAATGTCGAATACGCGCCGCTGGCCGAGATCATGGGCCATTCGTTCATCGCACCGGAAGCCTTCAATTGCAACGCGCCCGACACCGGCAACATGGAGGTGCTGGTGCGCTACGGCTCGCAGTCGCAGAAGGATCGCTGGCTGAAGCCGCTGCTCGCCGGCGAGATCAGATCCGCGTTCTGCATGACCGAGCCGGATGTGGCCTCGTCGGATGCGACCAACATGCGCGCCACCGCGACCATCCAGGGCAATCAGATCGTGCTCGATGGCCGCAAGTGGTGGTCGACGGGCATCGGCCACCCGCATTGCCGTTTCGCCATCTTCATGGGCCTGAGCGATCCGCAGGCGCCTGCGCACCAGCGGCATTCGATGGTGATCTGCCCGCTCGACGCGCCGGGCGTCCAGATCGAACGGATGCTTGCGGTATTCCACGATCATGACGAGCCGTCCGGGCATGGTGAGGTCAGCTTCACGGACGTGCACCTGCCGGTCGACCACGTGATCCTCGGCGTCGGCCGCGGTTTCGAGATCGCACAGGGGAGGCTCGGCCCCGGCCGTATCCATCACTGCATGCGCGCGATCGGCGCGGCCGAGCGTGCGCTGTCGTTGCTGTGCGCGCGCGCCGCCACGCGCACGGCCTTCGGCAAACCATTGATCGAGCTCGGCGGCAATGCCGACATCGTCGCCGACCTGCGCATGGCGATCGAGCAGGCACGCCTGCTGACGCTGAAGGCCGCCTGGCTGATCGACACCCATGGCGTGAAGGCGGCGATGAGCGAGATCTCGCAGATCAAGGTGATCGCGCCGATGGTGGCCCAGAAGGCCGCCGATGCTGCGATGCAGATCCACGGCGGCGCGGGCGTGTCGGACGATTTTCCGCTGGCTGCGCTGTACGCCTACGCGCGCGTGCTGCGCCTGGCCGATGGTCCCGACGAGGTGCATCGGGGTGTGATTGCAAAGCTCGAGATCAAGGCGCAGAAGGCGAGGTCAGGGGCATGACCGTGCCCATCGATCAGGCACGCGACGTACGCGACGAGGATCGCCTAGATCCCACGCGCGTCGATGCCTTCCTCAAGCAACACGTCGAAGGACTGGAAGGCGAGCCGACGATCAGGCAGTTTCCCGGCGGCGCGTCCAACCTCACCTACCTGCTCGCCTACGGCAACCGGGAGTTGGTGCTGCGCAAGCCGCCGACGGGAGCGAAGGCAAAGTCTGCGCATGACATGCTGCGCGAGGCACGGGTGATGGCGGCGTTGAAGCCGCACTACGGCTATGTGCCTGCCATCCTCGCGACCTGCGACGACGCGTCCGTGCTCGGCAGCGATTTCTATGTGATGGAGCGACTGCACGGCATCATCCTGCGGCGCGATCTGCCGCAGGATCTTGGCCTCGATGCAGCCGGCGTGCGCAAGCTCTGCACGAGCTTCATCGATCGCCTGGTCGACCTGCACAAGGTCGATGCGGCCTCGCCCCAGCTGGCAGCCATCGGCAAGGGCCAAGGCTACGTCGAGCGCCAGGTGCGCGGTTGGAGCGAACGCTGGCGAGTGGCGCTCACCGACGGCACCGATGCCTGCGAGGACGTGCTGGCGTGGCTGGCCGACAAGCAGCCACCGCGTGAGACGGCGATCTGCGTGATCCACAACGACTATCGTTTCGACAACGTGGTGCTCGATCCGAAACATCCGCTCGATATCGTCGGGGTACTCGACTGGGAGATGGCCACACTCGGCGATCCGCTGATGGACCTCGGCGGTTCGCTCGCATACTGGGTTCAGGCCGACGACGATGCGGTGTTCCAGTCGTTCCGCCGGCAGCCTACGCACGTCCCCGGCATGCTCACCCGCCGCGAAGTGGTCGATTACTACGGCGAGCGCAGCGGATGGAGCGTGGACGACTTCGATTTCCAGGAGGTGTTCGGGCTGTTTCGGCTGATGGTGATCATCCAGCAGATCTACCGACGCTTCGTGCTCGGCCAGACCAGCAACCCGCAGTTCGCCGGGTTCGGTCGGGCTGCAGCCTACATGGGCGCGCGCTGTCGTCGCCTGATCCGCGCATCGGGGCTCTGAGGATGGCGGACATCGTGTTGATCCGGCACGGACAGGCGAGCTTCGGCGCCGCCGACTACGACCGCCTGTCTGCAATTGGCGAGGAACAATCGCGACGACTTGGTCGGTGGTTCAGGCAAACCGGGCAATCGCCGGATGCGATCGCGACCGGTTCCTTGCGCAGGCATCTGCGCACAGCCGAATTGTGCATGGAAGCGGCCGGGCTCGACGCAACGCGAATCGCACTCGCGGGTCTGGATGAGATGGACCATGAGGAAGTCCTAGCGAGACATCGGCCAGATCTTGCCGCGCCCGGCGCGCTGGCAGCCGAAATGATGCATGCCGACGATCCGCACCGTGCGTTCCAGCGTCTGTACCTCGATGCGGTGACCCGTTGGGTGTGCGGAAAATTCGACAGCGACTACACGCGCAGCTGGAACACATTCCGCACGGACGTGATGCAGGCACTGCAGGAACTTGCCGCGCTCGACGCTGGAACCGTCTGGGTGTTCACCTCGGGCGGCCCGATCGCGGTGATCGCCAATGCTCTGGTCGGTGCGCCGGTCGAGCAGACGTTTGCGTTGGCGTGGCCGCTGGTAAACACCTCCATCACGCGGATTTCCGCCGATGCGAAGCGCAGTCGGCTCATCAGCTACAACGGATGGCCGCATCTCGAAGCTGCGGGCGAGGCCGATCTGATCACCCATCGATGAAGCCTCAGGCTTCCTGGGCTTCGATTTCGGTCACTGCAAACCCCACGCCAGGAACGAGCCGCTCCGCGCTATCGAGGCGCACGACGCAATTGCTGGCGACAGCCACTCCGAAATGAAACGCCGGGCAGCTGTCGATGCGAACGTCGGCGTGTTCGCGAACTGCAACCTGCAGGTGAAGCTGCCTGAGCTGTGCGGGCACCGCGCTTCCGGAGTTGCGCTTGATCCACGCTTCCTTGGCGACCCAGCGCTGCAGCATCGTGTCGGCGTCGAGGCTTCCCTCGGCTTCGTCGGCATTGCGCAGCAGCGGTTCGAGACCGGCATCCAGGATGCGCGGACGTTGTTCCAGATCGATTCCGATGGCGACATTCGCCACGGCAGCGGCGATCCAGTGCCTGGTATGGCTGATGGATACAGCGACGGATTCTGGATGGCCCTCGACCTGCGGCGGCAGGCTCTTGCGTTCGGACAATCGCCACCGCGCAGCTTCGCCTCCGAGGGCGCGTGCCAGCAGCACGCGCGTCAGCCAGTGTCCTGCGAGGTATTGCGCCTTTCGGTTGTCGTTGCGCATGTCCGCGAATCGCACCGATTCGGAATCGGACAACCAGCTTGTGCGATCCGCGGGAACGTCCGCGAGTACGTTCGCTATGCGGGCGATCCCGATATGGGCGATTCG
>DATHOV010000163.1:0-3932 GCA_035484515.1 Lysobacteraceae bacterium | reverse complement strand
GCAATCATCAGGCCGACTGGGAACCGCTGTTCAAGTGGATCAAGAAGGTGAGCTGAAATGCGCGAACTGGTACTGCTGCGACATGCCCACGCCGAAGCGGCGATGCCCGGGCAGGACGACCACGACCGGGCGCTGTCCGCGCGCGGACGCGCCGAGGCGACCGCGGCAGGCCAGTGGCTGCGCGACCACGGCTACGTGCCCGACCGCGTGCTGTGCTCGACCGCGCGACGCGCGCGCGAGACGCTCGACCTCGCGCAGGACGCCATCGGCCACGGCGAAACCGAGCGCATCGAAGCGATCTACGAGGCGACGCCGGGCCAGTTGATCGCACTCGCCGACGCACACCGCGACGTGCCACGGTTGCTGATGGTCGGCCACAACCCCGGCCTGGAACACCTGGCCGCGTTGATGAGCACCGGCCAGTCTGGCGATTTCCGCGGCATGCCCGCCGCCGGCATTGCCGTGTTGCGCCTGCCCGCCGATGCCGCGCTGGAGCCAGGCGTAGCCGAGCTGGCGGCGTTCTGGATCCCGTGACAAACAAGCCGGGACAGGGGACGCAGTAAAGCATCGCGGATGCCGGCCTCCAGGCAGCACATGTCCCGCATACGGTGTTCAACAGCGAAGCCGGTCAATTTGCTTTGGCTGCTTTTCGTGGCGTTGCCGCTCTGCGGCTGCGCCGGACTGCGCCCCCACGACCTCGACCATGCCGAAACGCTCGCCGCCGTCGCCCGGCCCACCGCGCTCGACTGCGATCGCGCCGACGCCTGCGCACAGACATCGCCGCTGTATGCGCTGGGCGATCGTGCGATGTCCGAATCCACGGCCGACAAGCCGGTCAACTACGTGCAGATCGTCGAGTCCGGGCAGGACTCGCTGCAGGGCCGGATCAACCTGATCCGCAGCGCTCGCAGCACGATCGACCTGCAGACCTTCATCTTCAGCCACGACGATTCCGGTTACCTGTTCCTCAACGAGTTGCTCGCCGCGGCGCGACGCGGGGTGCGCGTGCGGCTGCTGGTCGACCAGTTGTTCGGGCCTTCGGACCCGGACCTGCTCGCCGTGCTGGCGGCCGCGCACGCGAACTTCCAGATGCGCCTGTACAACCCGACCTTCGGCCGCGCGCGCACCTCGCCGTTGCAGTACGCCGGTGCGATCGTCTTTCGTTTCCGCAGCTTCAACCAGCGCATGCACATCAAGCAGATGATCGTGGACGGGCGCGTGGGCATCACCGGCGGGCGCAACATCGACGACCGCTATTTCGACTGGAGTCCCGAGCTCGACTTCCGCGACCGCGACGCCATCCTCGCCGGCCCCGGCGTGGCGGAAATGGAGCGCGTGTTCGGGCAGTACTGGGACAGCGAGCGCAGCGTGCCGGTCGCGCGGCTCAAGGACGTCGCCAGCGAGCTGCTGGCGAACCACGGCCCACCGCCAGGCGAACCGATCGCGGACGAGCACCGCACGCCGCGCGTGCTGGCCATGGCGAAGGCCGCATCCGACCAGGACGACATCGCCGCGAAACTGGTCGCCACCGCCAGGCCGGTCGAGTTCGCACAGTTCGTCGCCGACGGCCCCGGCAAGCACGACCGGCTGCCCGTCGAAGGCGGGCGCGCCACCCGCAACCTGCGCCAGCTGATCGAGTCCGCGCAATCCTCCGTCGTCCTGCAGACGCCCTACCTGCTGCTGACGAACGGCGCGAGCGAGATGTTCCGGGCGATGCACAAGCGCCCCGACCCGCCGCAGGTGACGATTTCGACGAACTCGCTCGCCTCGACCGATGCGATTCCCGCGTTCTCGCTGTCGTACAAGTACAGCCGTCGCTACCTGCATGAGCTGGGCTTCCACATCTTCGAACTCAAACCGTATCCGGCGGACGTTCCCGTCGATCTCGGCGCAACCGGCGCTTACGACAGCATCACCGGCGCGCTGGCGACCGGGACGGACTCCGGCAGCAGGCTGCGGGTGGCCAGCGAGTCGGTGCGCTTTCCGGGACTCGGCAGCGCATCGAGCCCGGCGCCGCTGCGGGACAGCGGATTGCGCATCAGCCTGCACGCCAAGTCGATGGTGGTCGACGGCCAGATCGGGATGATCGGCTCGCACAACTTCGACCCGCGCTCGGACAACTACAACACCGAGGGCGTGCTGGTGTTCCGCGACACCGTGCTCGCCAAGCGCCTGCAGGACGCGATCGAGGCCGACACCGCCCCGCAGAACTCGTGGCTGGTCGCACGCCGACCGCATTCGCCGGTCTCGCATTTCACCGGCAAGGCCGACGGGGTGTTCGAGAACCTGCCGTTGTTCGACGTCTGGCCGTTCCGCTATTCGACCAGCTACGAACTCGTGCCGGGCTGCGCACCGGTGCCGCCGAAAGACCCGAAGTTCCAGGCCTGCTGGACACCGGTCGGCGATTTCCCCGAGGTGGAGATTTCCTTCCGTGCCATCGCGGTGCGGGTGATGACGGCGTTCGGCGCGGGGCTGGCGCCGATTCTTTGAAGCCGTGAATGGTGGATTGTGAATCGCGAATGGTTAGAGCAGGGGCAAGAACCAAAAAGGCCGGGCTGGCTCCCACCATTCACGATTCACAATCCACCATTCACGGCCTAGCGGTGAATTGACCGCGGGGCCGTCTCAGCCTAGTCTGCTTGCTCCGATCCGGGGGTGATATCGCCATGTCGATTTCGATCAATGTCGAGCTGTCCGACCAGGACATCGAACGTCTCAATAATGCCGTCAAGGCGTCGTCCCAGGCCGCCGACAAGGCTTCGATCGCGGCGGTCACGGCCGCGGCCACGAAGCTGATCGAAGATGCGGAAAAGGGCGAGGTGCCGAAGTTCATCGGCGAGCGCCTGCACAAGCTCGACCAGATGATAGCGATGGTCTGCGACGAAGGCTGGGCGATGGCCGAAGCCGACCAGCAGCGAGTGCTGTCCGCGCTGGCCTATTTCGTCGATCCCAACGACATCATCGCCGACAGCACGCCGGTGCTGGGTTTCCTCGACGACGCGATCATGATCGAGATCTGCGCTCGCGAGCTGGTGCCGGAACTGGCCGCCTACGAGGAATTCTGCGCCTTCCGCCAGAACGAAGCCGAGAGCCGCGGCCTCGATCCGGCCAAGGTCGGCCGCGCCGAATGGCTCGCCGAGCGTCGCGACGAATTGCAGGACCGCATGCGTCGCTGGCGCACCCGCGACTACGGCGAAGGCTACGGCGACAGCAGCGGCTACAAGAGCGAGCGCAGCTACACGAACAGCGGCTGGCGTCCGAGCCTGTTCCGCACCACGTGATCGAAGCGACCTGAACGCGGACACAGCATGCGGCGAGTAGCCGCACGTGTTCGCGGCGTTTCCGAGTGCAGGCTCCAGATGCGTCGTGCAGAATCGCGACGATGCCGATAATCGAATCCACTTCCGCGCGCCGCGACTGGCTGCGGCCGCTGCGCTACGTCTGGCGCGTGCCCCTGTTGCTGTTGCACCTGCTGGTGTCGCTGCCGATCGCGCTGCTGCTGATCGGCCTGCCGACGGCTGGAATACGCCTGCGCAGCGGCGAGCGCGTTGATCACCGGACGATCCGCGCCTGGCAGGCCGGGCTGCTGCGCATCTTCGGGTTCCGTCCGCGTCGTTGCGGCGAACCCGTACCCGGCGCGGCGCTGTTCGTCGCCAACCACGTGAGCTGGATCGACATCACCCTGCTGCACAGCCAGCATGCGGTGGGTTTCGTGGCGAAGTCCGAGATCAGCCGCTGGCCGCTGGTGGGATGGCTGGCCAGCCGCGCGGGCACGATCTACCACCGCCGTGGCAACGAGCATTCGCTGCGCGACGTGATGGAGCAGATGGTCGCGCGCATGCGCGCCGGCGGCGCGATCGGCGTGTTTCCCGAAGGCGGCACCAGCGATGGTCGCGCGCTGCGCGTGTTCCACGCCCGCATCCTGCAGACGG
>DATHOV010000162.1:0-3856 GCA_035484515.1 Lysobacteraceae bacterium | reverse complement strand
GAACGCGGCGCCTCGTCGCGCATCGTGCGGTTCGGCGAAGGACTGATCGGGCAATGCGCGGCGCAGCGCCGCATCATCCTTCTCGATGACGTCCCCCCCGAATCGGTGCAGATCGAATCGGGCCTGGTCAGCGCGCGCCCGCGCAATGTGATCGTGATGCCGGTGCTGTTCGAGAACGAGATCAAGGCGGTCATCGAACTCGCCTCGCTGGCGGAATTCACGGCCTCCCAGCGCGCCTTCCTCGAGCAGCTCACCGGCAGCATCGGCATCGTGCTCAACACGATCGAGGCGACGATGCGCACCGAGAGCCTGCTCGTGCAGTCGCAGCAGCTCGCCGGCGAACTGCAGTCGCAGCAGCGCGAATTGCAGCAGACCAACGAGGACATCGCGCTCAAGGCGCAACTGCTCGCCGAACAGAACAAGGAAGTCGAACGCAAGAACCAGGAGATCGAGCACGCCCGCCGCGCGCTCGAGGAAAAGGCCGCCGAGCTCGCGTTGACCTCGCGCTACAAGTCCGAGTTCCTCGCCAACATGTCGCACGAGCTGCGCACGCCGCTCAACTCGATCCTGATCCTCGGCCAGCAGCTCGCCGAGAACCCCGACGACAACCTGTCCGAGCGCCAGGTCGAGTTCGCCAAGACCATCCATGCCGCAGGCACCGACCTGCTGCACCTGATTTCCGACATCCTCGACCTGTCGAAGATCGAGTCGGGCACGGTCACCGTCGAGAGCGAAGAGATCAGCTTCAACAGCCTGCGCGAGACGATCGAACGCGGCTTCCGCCACGAGGCCGAGCGCCGCAAGCTGCAGTTCAGCGCGGACTTCGATCCGAGCCTGGGCCATTCGCTCACGACCGATCCCAAGCGCCTGTTGCAGATCCTCAAGAACCTGCTGTCCAACGCGCTCAAGTTCACCGACCAGGGTGGCGTCTATCTGCACACACGTGTCGCCGAGCGCGGCTGGTCGTCGGACCACCCGGTGCTCGGCAAGGTCGGCACCGTGGTCGCCTTCGAAGTGCGCGACACCGGCATCGGCATCTCGCCGGAGAAGCAGAAGATCGTGTTCGAGGCATTCCAGCAGGCCGATGCGGGCACCGCACGTCGTTACGGCGGCACCGGCCTGGGCCTGGCGATCAGCCGTGAGATCGCCGGCCTGCTCGGCGGCGAGATCCGGCTCGAAAGCGCGCCCGGGAAGGGCAGTACCTTCATCCTTTACCTGCCGCTGCACTACGTCGGTCCCGCCGAAGGCGAAGCCACGCGCGGTTCCGAAGTGGCGACCGCGGCGCTTCACGTCCCGGCTTCCCTGCCCGCGGAGCGCGCGTTTCATGTCACCGACGATCGCGACATCCTCAATCCGGGCGATCCGTCGCTGCTGGTCGTCGAGGACGATCCGAACTACGCGACGGTGCTGCGCGACCTTGCGCGCTCGCTGGGATTCAAGGTGCTGGTCGCAGGTCGCGGTTCGGACGCGTTGCGCCTGGTCCGCGAATGCCGGCCGACGGCGATCACGCTCGACATCTTCCTTCCGGACATGCTCGGCTGGACCGTGCTCGCGCGCCTGAAGCAGGATTCCGAAACCCGGCACATACCGGTGCAGATCCTCACCATCGAGGAGGAGCGCCATCACAGCATCGAGCGCGGCGCTTTCTCCTATCTCGGAAAGCCATCCAGCACCGAGACCATCGCCGCAGCCCTCGAGCGCATCAAGCACTTCGCGGAGCCGCGGACGAAGCGCCTGCTGGTGGTGGAGGACGACGACGCCGAACGCATGAGCATCGTGGAGTTGATCCGCCACGAGGACGTCCAGATCGAGACGGCCGCCACCGGAGCCGAAGCGCTCGATGCATTGTCCGAGCGCGCTTTCGATTGCGTCGTGCTCGACCTGCGGCTGCCGGACATGAGCGGGTTCGAACTGCTCGAAAAGGTCCAGGTCGAACCGCGTTTCCGCGACATCCCGATCGTCGTGTTCACCGGCAAGGACCTCACCGCCGAGGAAGACGCGCGGCTGAAAAAGGTCGCCAAGAGCGTGATCATCAAGGGTGTCGAGTCGCCCGAGCGCCTGCTCGACGAGACCTCGCTGTTCCTGCACCGGGTGATCGCCGATCTGCCGGCCGCGAAGCGCCGCATGGTCGAGAGCCTGCACATCTCCGACAAGGCCCTTTCCGACAAGAAGGTGCTGGTGGTGGACGACGACGTCCGCAACATCTTCGCCCTGAGCAGCGTGCTCGAACGCCACGGCATGCGCGTGGTGACCGCAGGCAACGGCCAGGAAGCCGTGCAGCGCATCGAACAGGACGACGACATCTCGCTGGTCCTGATGGACATCATGATGCCCGGCATGGACGGCTACGAGACGATGCGCGCGATCCGCAAGCGCCCTTCCTCGCGCTCGCTGCCGATGATCGCCTTGACCGCGAAGGCGATGAAGGGCGACCGCGAAAAGTGCCTTGAAGCCGGGGCGTCGGACTACATCGCCAAACCCGTGCACACGGATCAGTTGTTGTCCCTCCTTCGCCTGTGGCTGCATCGCTGAACGTGTCGAACCAGGACGCCAACCACGACCGCATCAACGTCCTGCTGGTGGACGACCAGCCGGCGCGGCTGCTCAGTTACCGCACCGTTCTGGAGCCGCTGGGCGAGAACCTCATCGAGGCGGCGTCGGGCATCGAGGCGCTCGGCAAGCTCATGGAAACCGAATTCGCGGTCATCCTGCTCGACGTGAACATGCCGGGCATGGACGGCTTCGAGACTGCAAGTCTCATCCACGAGCATCCGCGCTTCGAGAAGACGCCGATCATCTTCGTGACTGCGATCAACGTCAGCGACATGGATCGCCTGCGCGGCTACAACCTCGGCGCGGTCGATTACGTCACGGTACCGGTCATTCCCGAAATCCTGCGCAGCAAGGTGATGGTGCTCGGGGAGCTGTTCCGGAAGCGCCGCGACCTGCAGAACCTCAATCATCACCTCGCCTCGGCCAACGAGGAATTGCATCTTGAGAAGAACCGCGAAGTCCACAAGCTCAACCATGTCCTGAGCCTGGCGAACGCCGAGCTGGCCGCGGCCAACGCGAGCCTGCAGATGGAGATCGCCGAGCGCCTGCGCGTCGAAGCGCAGCTCATGGAAGCCGATCGCCGCAAGGACGAATTCCTCGCCACGCTCGCGCACGAGCTGCGCAACCCGCTTGCCCCGATCCAGAGCGCGCTGAATGTCCACAGGCTCGAGTCGGAGCCAGAAGCGCGGATGCAGCTGATCGGCATCATCGAGCGCCAGGTGCAGCTGCTGGCGAGGCTTGCGGACGATCTGCTTGATGTCGCGCGGATCACGCGCGGCAAACTCGGTCTTCGCAAGCAGAAGGTCCGCGTTCACGATTTGCTCACCGTTGCGCTCGAAACGGTGCGGCCTTTGATCGCGGGCGCCGGGCATGCTCTGCACGTCGATATTGCGGACGGCGATCTCATGCTGTTCGCGGACGCGCAACGGCTGAGTCAGGTCTTCGCGAACCTGCTCGACAACGCCTGCAAGTACACCGCCCCTGGCGGGACGATCTGGCTGAGCGCGCGGGCCGAGGCCGGAGAGCTGATCGTGTCGGTACGCGATACCGGAATCGGGCTCGCGCCGGAGCAGTGCGGACAGATCTTCGATCTGTTCGTGCAGGCCGACGCATCGCTCGAACGCTCGCGGGGCGGGCTGGGAATCGGTTTGACGCTGGTGCGTCAACTCGTGGAGATGCATGACGGTCGCGTGACCGTGGACAGCCAGGGGCTTGGCCATGGAAGCGAATTCTTCGTTCGCATTCCGATCGCCTCCGACGAAGACGACGCCCCGGACGGCCAGGACATTGCGGGAAAAACCAT
>DATHOV010000161.1:0-7529 GCA_035484515.1 Lysobacteraceae bacterium | reverse complement strand
CCGACGCGACCGCAGGTCGAGGTGAAGCGGCTGCGGAAGGCGCGGGCGTGCCCGGAGTGGCAGCAGCGACCGGAGCGATTGCAACCACCGGAGCGACTGCCACCACCGGAGCGACCGGAGCGACTGCAACGGCTGGTGCGGCAGCGGCAGGCACGTGCACTTCCGGTGCAGCGGTTGCGGCAGGCGGCGTGGCTATTGAAGCCGTCGGTGCGGCGGATGCGACCGGCGCGGGCGCGGGCACTTTGAGGGCGGCTGGCGCAGGTGCGGCGGTCACTGGCACAACGACAGGCTGTACGGGCTCCGCGGCAGGACGAGGCACAGGCGCTGGCGTCTGCGCGGTGGCTGATTGGGAGGGTGATGGCGCAGGAACCGACGCCACCGGGCGCGCCGGAAGCGGCATCGTGCTCACGGTCGGTGTGGCTGCAGCGGCCTCGTCGCCGTCGGCTTCTTCCTCGTCGAAATCGATTTCGGATTGCGAGTCGACGCTCGTGTTCGAGCCCGCAGCTGCGGGCTCGTCCGGGCGACGGCGGCGACGGCCGCCACGACGTCCACGACGGCGACGCGAACTGCTTGTTCCCTCGGTGGTCGTTGCAGCGCCATCGACGGGCGGACCTGCGGCTGCAGCGACAGCGACAACGATGGATGGGTCAGCTGCAACAGCGGCTGCCGGATCGGTCGCCGGCCTGGACGATGCGAGTTCCTGGGTGGCTGGTGCCGGTTTGACGGGCTGCGCTTCCTGCTGGGGGCGTTCCGGTCGCGGCGGACGCGGCTGCTGTTCCTGCTTCGGACGCTGCTCCTGCTGCGCCCGGTTGCCCGGCTGCGCCTGCTTCTGCTGTTGCTTCGGACTCTGCTGCGCGCCCGAACCATTGGTGTTCTGGCGCTGCTGGTTCTGCTGCTGCGGACGGCGTTCGTTGTTGCCGCGTGCTTGCTGCGGGTCGCGTTGCGGGCGTTGCTCGCGCTGCGGCTGTTGCTGCGAAGACTGTGCGGCTGGCGATGCCCGGCCAGTGACTGGCGCTGCGATGGCCGGCTCGACGTGCGGCTTGGAGCCGAAGATGCTCAGGATGCGTGCGACGATGCCCTGATGCGGCTTGGATTGGGGCACCATGATCGATGGCGTCGGCGTTGCTGGTGCCGCCGGACGCTGCGTCTGCGCGGCGCGTGCGGCAACCGGTTCGGGTTCGGATTCGCGTACCGGTGCGGGTGCGGGCGGCTGCACCTTGGTCACTGCCGGGATCGGGATATTGAGGTTCGCCTTGGTCAAGGCGTGCGTGGCGAGTTTGCGTGGCGTGCCGCGCTGGTAGCTCGGCCTGGCCGATTCCTCGCTGAGCTCGTTTTCGCGAAGCCGCGTGACCTCGAAATGCGGGGTCTGCAACTGCTTGTCGGCGACGATGATGACTGGCGCCTCATGGCGTTGCTCGATCTCGATCAGCGCGCGGCGCTTCTCGTTGAGCAGGTAATTGGCGATGTCCGGTGGCGCCTGCACCAGCACCTGCCCGGTGTTCTCCTTCATCGCCTGTTCCTCGGCGAGGCGCAGGATCGACAGCGACAGCGATTCGACGCTGCGCATGCGGCCGTGGCCTTCGCAGCGCGGGCAGACGATCTGGCTGGATTCGCCCAGGCTCGGACGCAGGCGCTGGCGTGAAAGCTCGAGCAGGCCAAAGCGCGAGATGCGGCCGATCTGGACGCGCGCACGGTCGTGCTTGAGCGCGTTCTGCAGGCGGTTCTCGACGTCTCGCTGGTGCTTGTTGGAGGCCATGTCGATGAAGTCGATCACGACCAGTCCGCCGAGATCGCGCAGGCGCATCTGCCGCGCTACTTCCTCGGCTGCTTCCAGGTTGGTGTTGAACGCGGTTTCCTCGATGTCGCCGCCCTTGGTGGCGCGCGAGGAGTTCACGTCGACCGCGGTCAGCGCCTCGGTCTGGTCGATCACCAGCGAGCCGCCCGAGGGCAGGCGGACCTGGCGCTCGTAGGCGTTCTCGATCTGCGATTCGATCTGGAAGCGGTTGAACAGCGGGGTGGTGTCCGAGTACACCTTGAGCTTGCGCAGGCTGGCGGGCATCACCTGCTGCATGAACTCCTTGGCCTCGGCATACATCGCCTCGTTGTCGACCAGCACCTCACCGACGTCGGCGCGCATATAGTCGCGCAGGGCGCGGATGATCAGCCGGGATTCCTGGTAGATCAGGAACGGGGAGGGCTTGGACAGGGCGGCGTCGGTGATCGCCTTCCAGACCTGCAGGAGGTAATCGAGGTCCCACTGGAGCTCTTCGGCATCGCGGCCTACGCCGGCGGTGCGGATGATGATCCCCATGTCGTCGGGGATGTTCAGCGAATCCATCGCCTCTTTCAGTGCGGCGCGGTCGTCGCCTTCGATCCGGCGCGAGACGCCGCCGGCATTGGGCGAGTTCGGCATCAGCACCATGTAGCGGCCGGCCAGCGAGATGAACGTGGTCAGGGCAGCGCCCTTGTTGCCGCGTTCTTCCTTGTCGACCTGGACCACGACTTCCTGGCCTTCTCGCAGGAGTTCCTTGATCGAGGCCTTGTCGGGATTCAGCCCCTCGGCGAAGTAGTCCGGGGAGATTTCCTTCAGCGGCAGGAAGCCATGGCGTTCGCCGCCGTATTCGACGAAGGCCGCTTCGAGGGAAGGTTCGAGCCGGGTGATCCGGCCTTTGTAGATGTTCGACTTCTTCTGTTCTTTCGACGCCTGTTCGATGTCGATGTCGTACAGGTTCTGGCCGTCCACAATCGCGACACGCAGTTCTTCCGCCTGCGTGGCGTTGATCAGCATCCTTTTCATTTTTGTGTCCTCACGCGCTCAACCGCGAGGAACGCCGGGGGCTTGCGCCCTGAATCCTTCCCGCCGCCGTCGCCTTTCGGGCCTCGGGCCAGCCGGGTGATCTCCAGCGCTTCAAACCACGGGACGAACCCTGCGGGAGCGCTTGTTGCATTGTTGGGGTCCGCCGGGGTGGTTTCCTGCGGGCTGGGCAGCCGTCACACGGCCGAGCGATCGGCATCCATTCGGCTTGTCGTACCATGGCCGCTTGCTGGGCGGACGTCGACAGCTTGCCGGGTTGCGCAGGGTGGAATTTGTTAAACCCTGCGAAATCAGGATGTTCTCGCTGGAAACGATTGTATCAGATCGGATTCATCCCGTAACGGACTCCCTAATGACCGAAGAGCAGCCAGGACGAGGTGTCCGCACCGCGACCGTCCCCGACGACCGCGACGGTCAGCGCCTCGACAATTTCCTGCTCGGCCAGCTCAAGGGTGCCCCGCGCAGCCTGGTCTACAAGCTGGTCCGCAGCGGCCAGGTGCGGATCAACGGCAAGCGTGCCAAGCCCGACAGCCGGCTCGAAGGCGGCGACCTGGTGAGAATTCCGCCAGTGATCCTGGCCGAACCAGGCCAGAAGGTCGATGCGCCCGTCGCCCTGCTGGATCGGCTGGCGGCCGCGATCGTGTTCGAGGACGACCGCCTGCTCGCACTGAACAAGCCCAGCGGCCTGGCCAGTCATGGCGGCAGCGGGATCTCCTTCGGTGCGATCGAATCGCTGCGCCAGCTCCGCCCGCATCAGAACCTGGAGCTCGTCCACCGCCTCGACCGCGACACCAGCGGCCTGCTGGTGGTGGCGAAAAAACGCTCAGCCCTGACTGAGCTGCAGTCGCTGATGCGCGAGGACGACGACCGCTCGGCCGGCATCCGCAAGCGCTATCTCGCGCTCCTCGTCGGCCGGCTGGCTGGCGAAAATTTCACCGTCGATGCGCCCCTGGACATCGGACTGCGTCAGGGCGGCGAGCGCCATGTCCGGGTCGCGCAGGGCGGCAAGGAGTCGATCAGTCACTTCCACCTGATCGAACGCCGTGGCGGACACAGCTATGTGGACGTGCGCATCGAGACCGGTCGCACCCACCAGATCCGCGTCCACGCCGCGCATCTTGGCCATCCGGTCGCGGGCGACGACAAATATGGTGAGAAAGAGGTCAACCGCCGGCTCAAGGAACAGACCGGGCTCAAGCGATTGTTCCTGCATGCGGCATCGCTGGAATTTGCGCTCGAAGGTGGCAAGGCACCGTACCTGTTGAATGCGCCGTTGGCGCCGGAGCTGGAGGAAGCGCTGGACCGGTTGAAGTGATTGGAGTTCACGCGAACGCCATCGATGCATGCAGCGCGCTACACCAGCAACTCCACCTTCGCCGCGCAGATGAAATCGTTCATCGACAACCCGCCCACGTCGTGGGTCGAATAGCGCACGACGACCTTGTTGTAGTGCACGCCGAGGTCCGGGTGATGGTCTTCGCGGTGGGCGATGAAGGCCAGTGCGTTCACGAAGGCGAGGGTGTGGTAGTAGTCCTCGAAGGAGTAGGTCTTCCCGATCGCGGAGCCCTTGTCGATCGGCTTCCAGCCGGGAAGCTGGGTCAGCAATCGCTTGATATCGGCAGGTTCGACCTTGTGCACAGCGCCCTTGAGCGGCTTGCAGTGGGCTTCGTGCAGGGCGTTCCGGCCTGACTTGGCCTGCGACGCGGCTTTCTCGGGATGGGTGGCCTTGGTGGGCATGGCTTTGGATTCGCAGTCGGGTGGACGCGTAGAATAGCGCCATGAACGAACTCGTCGCGCCTGAAAGCGTCATGCTTGAACTGACACCCTCCGCCCAGCGCCATTTCGCACGGTTGTTCGCGACCCAGGGCGGCGATGCCGACGGCATTGCGCTCAGCGCGATCCATCCGGGTACGCCGAAGGCCGATGCGCGGCTCGCGTTCTGCGACAAGAATGAGTTGACCGGTGACGAATGGATGCTGCAATGCGAAGGCTTCGCGTTGTACGTCGATGCCGCCAGCACGCCGTATTTCGAGGGCGCGCGCATTGATTTCATCGAGGCAGCCGGCGGCGGCCAGCTCAATATCCGCGCACCGAAGTTGAAGGGCTCGCCTCCGGGTGCGAATGCCGACCTGGCAGAGCAGGTGCGTTATCTGCTCGACACCGAGATCAATCCACAACTAGCCTCGCACGGCGGACGCGTGTCGCTGGAAACGATCACGGTCGATAACGCAGCAGTGCTTCGCTTCGGCGGCGGCTGCCATGGCTGCGGCATGGTCGATGTCACGTTGAAGAACGGGATCGAGAAGACCCTGCTGTCGAAGCTGCCGCAACTGACGGCGATCCGCGACGCGACCGATCACGCCACGGGCGCTGCGCCTTACATGAAGCGTGGCGCCTGAACACCCGAGTCGCCGTCGATCGATAGAGCAAAAAAAGCCCCGCGATGCGGGGCTTTTTTCTACGCAAGAAGGAACGCGTGCTTACTTCTTCATGTGACTCAAGTCGTGCAGCTTGCCCGGCAAGGACGAGAAGTATGCGGCGACATCGTCGATGTCCTGGTCGGAGAGCGGCGTGGCCATGCCCTTCATGATCGGGTTGGTCCGATCACCGTTCTTGTACTCGTGCAAGGCGCGCGCGATGTAGTCGGCGTACTGGCCGGCCAGGCGCGGGTACTGGCTGTCCTGTGTCGCGTTGCCGTCGGTTCCATGGCAGGCCGTGCAGGACTTGGCCTTGGCCGCTCCGGCGGCGGCATCTCCCCTGGCCAGGGCGCTGCCGGCCAGCACCAGGAGCAGGGATGCGGAAAGAATGCGCAGGGTCATGCAGGGAGTCCTGTTCGAATGCCGCGGGCTCACTTCTCGCTCCCGGTGCCGACGCTGGAAAGGTAGGCCGCGATGTTGGCGATGTCCTGGTCCGAGAAGCTTTCGGCCTGGGCGCGCATGGTGGGATGGGCGCGCTCGTGCTTCTTGTACGCGGTCAGCGCGTTGACGATGTACTGCTCGTTCTGGCCGCCCAGCCGGGGTACGTGGTAGTTCGGGTAGGCGTTCTTGTAGCCGTCGATGCCGTGGCAGCCGGTGCAGGTGTAGACCAGCTTCTTGCCTTCGACCGGATCGCCTTTCGCGAGCGCGGGCAGGCTGGCGGACGCCAGCACGAGCGAGGCGGCAAGAATGAGGATGGGTTTTAACGAGGTGGACTTCATCGCATGGCATCGTCGGCAACGGCGAGGCGCGAAGTATAGCGTGAGTCCGCTCGATTGCAGACTGGCACCGGCGGTGCCGCGAGGGCAGGCGCAAGCCGATGCAACTTTCGTCCTCGTGCCCGACTCAAGAGTAGGAATATCCGTCGCTGGAGAGTCCTGTTCGCGCCGACCAATTGCGTTTGGATCCATGGCTTCGTGTCATTTCCAGAACCTCACGCATATACATATGCCAAGCGTCATGGTGACTTCACGCATGCGCTAATCGAACGCGTCTTAAGGATGATTGCGACATGCTCGGGATCGTCCGGGCGCGATAGGTGTTATACTTAGATACAACACCATAACCAGCTTGATACAGGCCACGATGAAGCCCATGCGCTCCAACCCGAATCACCCCGAATCGATCCCGCAACCAGCCACGCGTACGTTCTCGCGCAGCCTTGCCTTTTCGATCCTCGCACCAGTCCTGGCTGCTCTGGTCCTGACGCTGCCTGCATGCAAGGGCAACGCCACCGATGCCAAGGCCGCGCAGACCGCGTCCGCGTCGAGTGACAAGGACAGCAAGAGCGCCGACGGCAAGAAGGAAGATACCGCCGTGCCGGTCGAGGTCGCCAAGGTCGCGCGCCGTCCGATCGCCGCAAGTTACAGCGGCACTGCATCGCTGGACGCGCCGGACGAAGCGCAAGTGGTGACCAAAGCCTCGGGCATCGTGCTCGACCTGCTCACTGAAGAAGGCCAGCGCGTCCACAAGGGCCAGGTCCTCGCGCGGCTGGACAGCGAACACCAGCGACTGGAGGTCGAGCAGGCCGAATCCGCCGTGCGCAAGCTTGAGGCGAATTACGACCGCTCGCAGAAAATGGTCGCGGCCAAACTGGTCAGCACCGAAGCCAACGACCAGATCAAGTACGACCTCGACAGCGCACGTGCCGCACTCGACATCGCGCAGCTCGAACTGTCCTATACCAACATCACCGCGCCGATCTCCGGCGTGGTCGCCCAGCGCATGGTCAAGGTGGGCAACCTGGTCGCGTTGGATGCGACATTGTTCCGCATCGTCGACGACAGCCACCTCGAAGGCGTGCTCAATGTGCCCGAGCGCGAACTTGCGACGATGAAGGCCGGGCTTCCGGTCACGATGCAAGTCGACGCGGTCGCCGGTAAGCAGTTCGCCGGCACGATCGATCGCATCAGTCCGGTCGTGGACGCAAGCAGCGGCACGTTCCGCGTGGTCTGCGCGTTTTCCGGCGAGAGCGGCTTGAAGGCCGGCATGTTCGGCCGGATCGGCATCGTCTACGACAGTCGCAGCAATGCGCTCACGATCCCGCGCGTCGCATTGCTCGAAGACGAAGGCGAACCCGCCGTCTATGCGGTGCGCGATGGCAAGGCCAAGCGCGTGTCGCTCAAGCTCGGTTACATCGACGGCGAACTCGCGGAAGTGGTTTCCGGTTTGAACGAAGGCGACGCCGTCGTCACCGCCGGCAAGACTGCGATCCGCGACGGTGCCAAGGTCGAGGTGAT
>DATHOV010000160.1:0-16211 GCA_035484515.1 Lysobacteraceae bacterium | reverse complement strand
CCGACGGATTGAATCGGGGCAGGAAGCGTTCTACACAGTCGACGCCCAAAACGGCAAAAAGGCATACGTCGGCGTCGTGAGGCCGGAGGGCCGTCACCCGTACCTGCGCACGTACGCCGATGGGGATTGGAATGACAATTTGCTCGCGCAGCCGGAATGTCCAAAGGCGTGTCGGGTCATCGAATAACTATCGAGGAGAACGCGATGCCACGCTACAAGATTGCTCACGTGCGCGAACAAGGGGTCGATCTGATTATCGTCCCGCTCGAAGATGCCTTCGAGCACCGTTCCGAGCCTGAGCAGCGGCAAACGATCAGCACCTTGCAGGTTAGAGCTCGCTCGGCAGGCCTTGCGGGTACCGTTGTCCCTGTATGGAATCAGTCGAACGGCTGCATGCGATTCATTGCTCCTCCGAACTGGCATGCGTTTTTCAAGAGTCTTAGCCTGCCGCTGGTCTGCTCTGCTCTAAATCGAGAGCTCTACTGGTAACTGCGAGTGTCATACCGCGGCTTTGGAGGCGGTGCTTCCTCGCGACCGTTATGGGCTTGTCAGGACCGCCGCGACGCTCTCGGTGTCCGCGCCGATTGAAGAAGCGCCACGAGTTCTGCTGGCACGAGGCCTACGGTTCTTTGCGCGCGTCGATCAACGCAACCTCTTGATTATTGAATTATCTTTTTTCTGATAATGAAGAGATAAAAATCCTCGCTCGCTGTCGCTTGGCGGCGTGCAGATACAAGTTGGCGAGCCCGTTGTAGCGACGATGCCCTTGCCGGCCAGCTTCGCTGACCTGCCATGTCGCGCTCGGGGGAACCGTGACGCCTGAAACCCTGTCTCGTGCCACTTGCATCAGCGGCTTGACCTGTCATGGAGCCGTCGCGAAAGATCCTCGATCTTCGTCCGAGCATGAAGCTTGTGGAGCCAGGCCTGGGGAATAACACCGGCTCCGTAATACGCCCCGGCAATCTGACCGGTGATCGCAGCCGTGGTGTCGGCGTCGTCGCCGAGATTGGCCGCGGTCAGGATCGCATCCTCGAAGCTGTCAGTCCTCTGGAAGCACCACAGTGCTGTTTCCAGCGACGCCACCGAATAGCCAGTCCCGACGATGTCTTCCCTTTGCTTTTGGGCGTAGTTCCCGTCGGCCAGATCGATGACCCTTCTTTCCGACAGGGAAACATCGGCAGTACGAAGAAGGGCCTCCTTGGGCTCACCAGTCAATGTCCTTGCGAGTACGTTCGCGAACAGCGCGCAGCACTCGACGGCCTCCGGAGCGCCGTGGGTCGTCCGCGAACTGTCCCTCGCGGACCGATCAATCTCCTGATAGTCGGGGTAGTAAAACAGCACGACCGGCGCCAGGCGCATGAGGGAGCCATTGCCAGCCGTGTTCGGATGCGAGGCGCCCGAATAGGGGTTGCCGGTGACCAGGTATCGTTGCAGTGCGCCCTGCGTCGTCATGCCGATGTCGAAGCATTCACCGGTCGAGCTCAGGTAGCCCCATTGCCACCAGTTGACGTAACGATTCATCTGGTCGCGCGGATCGAAGCCGTCGCAATGCAGCAGGCTCTCGGCTAGGCACAGCGCCATCGAGGTATCGTCGGTCCATTGGCCGGGCGCGAGCTTGAAGGGTCCACCTCCCACCATGTCGGTCAGCGGCGCGAAGCTGCCGCGCGGCTGGAATTCCACGGTGGTGCCGACGGCGTCGCCACAGGCCAGCCCCAGCAGGCATCCCTGGTAGCGCTCGAGCAGGGAAATGCTCATGGCTCGGACTCCAGACGATCCCGGGACGACATCTCGTGCCGGTCGATGCCTACCGCTGCAGCCGCCTCGGACTCCGGCTGGTAGACCTCCTCGCGCGGCATCTCCAAGGCTTCCATGTTGCGCTCCAACCGTTCGCGCTGTCCGATCACGAGCGGCGTCACGTCCTCGATGGAGAGCAGCTCGGTTTCACCGTAGCGGCGCAGCATGCTTCCGCGTAGCCCCAGCTGGATCGCGCGCCGCTCCAGCGGCCGGCCGAGGGGATCGTGATCCGGATCCCATTGCAGCCGCACCTCGGAATCGTCCAGGGCTCGCCGCCATGCCTCGACCGATGCGTAGCGCGACGCGTCGAAGGACGAGGGCACGGCCCGGCGAAGGATTTCGTCGAAAAAGGGGCGTCGCAGACGGACAGCGAGCACATGCTCCTGTCCTTCCTTCGATGCCCAGCCGCAGCGGTACATCATCCAGAGGAAATTCGGCTTGATCCAGCTCATTCGGCCATAGCTGAACTCGCCGCCGAAGCGTTGGTGGCCGACGGCCCACGTCGCGATCGCGGGTCGGTAGGCCTGGTAGACGACGACGGACTCGTCGTCGAAGTGCGCAAGGATGTGGCGGCCCTGGCGGGGCCATGTGCACATCTGGGTTTCGTACGTTTCAAAGATCATTTTTCTATCCGGTTCTATTATTGTCATTGTTTAAATGGGCTGGCGATCCGCATCAGTGCAGCAGGTGCCCGCGTTGCGGGGCGATGCCGATGGTCGCTTCGAGCCCCGAGCGGAAATCCAGACCATCAGCCTCCATGCCGTCGCTGAAGACGATGCCGCCCTCGGGCATCAGCGAGCGGACGCGCAGCGGCTCACGTGGCTTCACATCGCCGAAGACCAGGCTGGCCTGGCTCCAGCGGCTCGGGAAGGGTTCGCGGACGCTGAAGACCAGACGCTGCGCCTCCCACGCGAAACCCTTGGCGCGCAGCGTGGCGATCGCCTGTGACGGTGCGCCGCCGGCGATGCCGGTGGCGCCGGTGAGCACGCTGCGCAGCCAGCCGGTCGAGCCCAGCCCGGTGGAAACGATCAGGCCGCTCGAGGACTGGCGCTCGTGGCGTTCGCCCAGCGCCAGCTCGTAGCGCGCCGAGACATGCCCGCGGGTGCCGACGAAAAAATCGTTTACCGCCAGCAGCCGCTGGCCATCGCTCAGCTTCGCTTCGGCCATGGTCACCTCGCGAACCGGGCGACCGCCTCGCCACACGTCCGCCAGCAGCTTCGGCAGATCGTCCGGTGCGAACGGCAGCAGAACGCCGTCGAAGCGCGAGAGATCGGGGTTGACCGCCAGCACCGGTTGGCGGTCGAGATACTTGAGCGTGTTAGCGACCAGCCCGTCCTGTCCCAGCACGACGACCAGTGCGTCGGGCGGGAACAGGAAGTTCGGCAGGAAGCCGCGGTCGAGCCGCTGTAGCCGACCCTGCGCGTCCAGCACCTCTTCGACGCGGCGGATGGCAGTCCGGTAGGCCGCGTCCTCGGCCAGGAAGTCGCCGAAGTCCAGGCCGAGGTGCTCGGCCTGGAAGCGCGCCTGTTCGACCGTGTTGTAGCGCGCCACCAGTTCCTGCAGCCGGGTGCGACGGGTGACCAGGACGATCTTGCGATCCTCGGGTTCCATGGCGATCATCCCTTGGCCTTGGCGATCTGCCGCAGCAGGTCGGGCGAGAAGTTGAATTCGCCGATCTTGGCGGCGTTGTCGGCCAGGCTCTGGAAGCCCAGCGCCATCAGCGTCTCAGGACTGGCCTGCCCGACCAGCAGCGCCTGCAGCGAGCGCGCATCCATGCCGCGCAGCACGTCGATGATCGCCTTCAGGTCATAAGCCTTGGCGTCGGCCTCCTGGCGCTGGTTGTCGCAGCGCAGCTGCACCAGCTCGCCGTTGTCCTTCTCCAGCTCGACCTTGCCGCGCAGGTCCTGCATCTGGATCTGCTGCTTCTTCTCGAGGATCACCCGCTCGGACTCGACCTGGGTCTCGCGCACCTGGCGCTTCTTCTGCTCGACGATCAGCTCGCTGCGCAGCTCGTTCTCCTTGACCGTGCGCTCCTGCTCGATCGCGGCGTTGCGGCGGGCATAGGTGGCGTCGTCGGATTGCCGAAGGATCTGCTCGCGCATCGGCGCCTCCAGCGCGCGCGTGGTCTCGGGGTTGGGCTTGACCGCCATCAGGCCGAGGTCGCCGATCTCGATGCCCAGAGCCTTCAGAGCAGGCGATTCGGCCAGCCCCTTGTGCGCCGCGCGCGCGAGCTGCTCCGAGCCGGACAGCACCTGCTGCAGGTCGAGGCCCTGAAGCAGGGTGCGGAACTGCGTCTTGACGAGGTTGAGCACGCGCACCGGCAGCTTCTTCGGATCCTCGGAGACGTAGGCGCCGGCGGATGTCACGGTGAAGTCCTGCTGCTGGGCGAGCTGGCGCGGCTGGGCGATGCGATAGCTGACCTGGCCCTGCAGGCTGACCGCCTGGAAGTCGCGGGTGGTCTCCTCGAACATGAAGGGTGCTTCCACCGCGGCCAGCGGGATGCTGACCAGGCTCGCGCTCGGGGCGAAGTAGAAGAACGACAGGCCCGCGCCCTCGCGGACGATCTGGCCATTGTGGAACTGCAGGACGTACTGGCTGGGGGAAGCCTTGAAGTAGTTGAAACCGAACATGGTGTGTCTCCAAAAGGTGCCGCGCGCTTGCGCGGCGTGTGAGGGTCCGCATGACCCGCAGTGCGGGTCATGGGAGGAAGGTCCGAAGCGGGCCCGTTCCGTGCTGGCGGATCAGAGCCGTGTGGCGTCGGCGCGTTCGCGCACCTGAGCGAAGGTCCAGTCGCTGACGAGACGGCCGTCTTCCCAGACGGTGACCATCGCGTCCTCGTAGCCTGGCGGCATCGCGCTGTCGGCCAGCGATCCGGCCGCGGGTGGTACCGGCTCTGTGCGGAAGCTGCCGTTCTCGCGATGCCGCAGCAGGGTCATCCGGCTACGCTTGCTCTGCTTGCCCTTGTCGGTGACCGGGTCCTTCCAGACGTCGATCCAGCTCCCGCCCACGCGCGCGGCCGAGCACTTGAGCGCGAACTTCTGGGTGTCGCGGTTGAGCTGCTGCAGCAGGCCACCGCCCATGCCGAAAGCGACGTTGTCGGTCGCGTAGCCGGCGCTGGTGATGCGTTCGAGGATGGCGCGGATCGAGTTCGGGTTGATACCGTCGCCCTGGATCACCCGCACGTGGTTGAGGACCTTGTAGCCCTTGCCGTTGACGGTGTGGCCGAAGGCCTCGTCCAGCAGTTCCAGGCTCTGATGCACGACCGCCACCGGGTCGCCCGAGTCGGGCCGCACGACCAGGGTTGCGCCCGACTGGATGACTTCCTGGCGCAGGGTCTTGCCCCAGTGCTCGCGAATCGCGTGGAAGATGTCGTAGCTGTCCGACACCACCGCGACGATGGAACCTGGCTTGGCGAACTGCCTGAGCATGTTGCGGTAGGCATCGACCTCGTGTTCGCGGCCCCAGCTGGTGATCGTGCTGTGCTCGGCGGCGGGGATCGAATAACCGGCCATCGGCTCGTGGTAGTAGGCACGCGCCGCAAGCAGGCCCGACACCGTGTCGGTGCCGAGGAAGTTGACCAGGTGCGCGCTGCCGCCGAGCGCCGCGGACTCGGCACTGGACACGCCGCGCGCGCCGAAGTCGTGCAGCTTGAAGGGCAGCTGCCCTTCAGGATCGTCGCTGGTGCGTTCGAGGAACTGGCGGATCGTCTGCTTCGCGTGCCAGCTGATCGTGGCCACCGTCACCGGGTACCACAGGCGCAGCAGCATCGTCTCGAAATAGGACGGCGCCCAGTACGCCTTCGGGTCGGTGGACTCGATCGTCACCAGCACCTGGTGGGTTGGCACGACCGTGCCTTCGGGCACCGCGCGGATGCGCAGCGGCAGGCGGCCTCCGAGGCGGTCGACGATGTCGCGCCAGCCGGCCTCGTTGAACGGCTCGCCGTGCGCGGCGAACAGGTCGCGCGCCTCGTCGATATCGGCGTGGGTGATCGGCCTGGCGAGGTATTCCTTGAGGATCGCCTGCAGGCCGTAGAAGACCGTGCGGTCGTGCAGGCCGCCACGCGATTCGACGTAGAAGAACGTCGCATCGGTATCCGGCGGGTACTGCAGCCAGTGGCTGGCCTTGTAGCTGTCGGTGTTGAGGAGAAGATTGTCGAGGCATTTCATGACGGAAGCTCCTTCGCGTCGGGTGAAGCCGGCGGTCTATCCGCCGGCGGGGAAGGTCGCGTTAGCCGCGACCGAGGAAAAACTCCAGGATGTGCAGGTGGTCTTCGAACAGCTGCGGACCCATTTCGAGGGCTTCGCTGACCGGGACCCAGCGCGCCTTGTCGGCATCGTCGCCGCCGCGCACGTCGGGCAAGTCGCCGGTCGGGAAGTCGAAGTGGAAGGCGTGGGTGATCGTGCGCCCGCGCATGCTGCGCTCGGGGTGGTCGAACACGTGGTCGCCCTTGATCGAGCCGCGCAGGACCGGCACGGGGATCTTCAGCCGGGTCTCTTCCTTGAGCTCGCGCAGGCAGGCCTGCTCGATGGTCTCGCCCTGGCGCACGAAGCCGCCCGGTAGCGCCCACAGGCCCTTGCCGGGCTCGGCACGACGACGGACCAGCAGGACATGGCCGGAGTGAACCACCACCGCGTCGGTGGTGACGAAGGTCGGCGGATAGGGGGCATCGGCCCAGGCGGCACGATAGGTCTCGATGAACTGGTACTCGGCGACCAGTTGGGTGAACACCGGCGAGTTCCTGCGGAAGGCCTCGAGCATGTCGAACACCGGCCCGGGCACGTTGGCGCGGATCAGCATGCGGCCGCCGTGCATGTCCACCTGGCCGGCTTCGTAGAGGTAGCGGCGCAGCTCGCTGGCCGACAAGGTCTGGGTGTGCTGGACGTCGACGAGGTCCCACTGCGGGAATTCGCGCAGGTAGTAGCTGGAGGCGTCCTTGTCCTGGCCGATCAGGCCAACCCGGGCGTCGGGCTTGCCGCCATCGGCCTTGATCGCCTCGGCCACGCCGCGCTGCACGGCAGCGATCCACCGGTTCTCGTTGTAGAGGTGGTCGCGCAGCGGCCGGACGATCAGCCGGTCGGCGACGTCGGCGAGCGCGGACTGGATCATCACGGCGCGTTCGGCGACCGTCCACGGGTTCTTGATCGTGCGCGGCGTATCGGCCGAACCGACCAGGAAGATGATCTTGGAGGCGTGCTTCAGGCCATGGCGGGCGACCGCGAGATGGCCGTTGTGGAAGGGCTCGAAACGCCCGATGAAGACGAGGTAGTCATGGTCCATGAGAATCCCTCACGGTGTGTTGGCTGCTCGCGGTCTGTCCGCTTGCTGAGATAACTCTACGCCCTCCGTAGCCAGCGTCAAGTCGAGCCGCCAAAACCTGCTTGACCTCGAATTCGGCGACTTGTGGGCTATGCAATTCACTGATGCGGCTAGCTTTCTCACTTACTTCGAAAAAATCGTTCCCACGAACTGCGACTGGGCCCAATGGCTTACCTGCGTCGGCTTTCAACGGGCTGTTTGGCATCTCTCCGGATGCACCCGGCTCA
Organism: Lysobacteraceae bacterium; assembly: GCA_035484515.1. Lineage (GTDB taxonomy): Bacteria > Pseudomonadota > Gammaproteobacteria > Xanthomonadales > Xanthomonadaceae > SZAS-103. The sequence goes on along the minus strand of DATHOV010000160.1, from coordinate 8,874 downwards.
TGCCGATCGGCACCTATCGCTGCAGCGTCCCAATGCGAAGCCTCTCCACCAGCCCTCCCATGCGATGCACGGGCTGTGCGAGCGCGGCTTTGAACAGGACATCGGTGCCCCACAGTTCGACCCTGTGCTTCGCGCGCGACAGGCCCGTATAGAGCAGTTGCCGCGACAGGATGCGGTGGTCTGCTTCAGGCGGAAGCAGCACGGCGACCTGGTCGTATTCGGAACCCTGGCTCTTGTGGATGGTGATCGCGAAGGCGCCCTCGTGCATGGGCAGGGCATGCGGGTCGAAGCTGCGCACGCCGGGTCGACCGGCTTCGTCCACGCCCGCGAACCATGCGCGCAAGCGGCCGTCGGCATCGGTCAGGCACAGGCCGACATCGCCGTTGAACAGGCGCGTTGCGTAGTCGTTGCGGGTGACGACGACCGCACGGCCGGCGTACCAGGTCGCTGCGTCGGGGATCTTCCACGCACGCCTGAGGCGGAGCTCGATGAGTTCGTTCGCCGCCTGTGCGCCGAACGCACCCTCGCGCAGCGCGCAGAGCAGTTGCCGCTGCCCGAGGGCAGCAAGTGCCGATGACACGACGGCTGACACGGCCGCCTCGTCCGCGTTCATGGAAACCGGCAAGCGCTGACGCAGGCTTTCGAGCGATGCGATGCCATCCGCCCAGCGCCGCAGTTCGCGCACCAGTCCGTCCCTGCCCGCGATCGCGATCCGGCGCGCATGCGTTCCCGCGGCGGCGATAGCGACGTCGAACTGTGCGGCATCGCCTTCGCGCACGGACTCGCAGATCGCGGCAAGCTCGTCTCCGGTGCGGAAACCGTGGCGCAGGCGCACGAGGTCGCCGACCTGCTCCGCTTCCATCGCGACCACCAGGTCCATGAAGGCCGAACCGGCAGCGACGGACGCGAGCTGGTCGGCGTCGCCGACGAGGATCAGGCTCGCATCGGGTCGCAGCGCATCGAGCAGGGCATGCAACAGGGCGAGGTCGACCATCGAGGCCTCGTCGACGACCACGATATCGGCCGCAAGCGGATGCCGGGCATCGTGGCGGAACCGCGAACGGTGCGGCTCGTAGCCGAGCAGCCGGTGCAGGGTGAGCGCCTGCGCATCGGCGAGGCCGGCGAGCAACGGATGCCAGTCGGACGGCAGCGGCGCCTGCGGCCGGCCGCCCGCATCACGATCGGCGAGCAGCTCGCGCAGTCCGCCTTGCAACGCCTGGGTGAGGCGCTGCGCGGCCTTGCCGGTCGGCGCAGCGAGACGGATCGTCAGCGCAGGCTCGCTGCGATGTCGGCGTCGCGACTGGAGCATCAGCAGCATGCGCAATACGGTGGTGGTCTTGCCGGTGCCGGGTCCGCCGGTGAGCACGAACAACCGGCGTCCGGCGACGCGGCGCACCGCTTCGCGCTGGGGCGCGATCGCCTCGTCGCGACGGCCATGGAACAGCGCGTCGAGGTCGGCATCGTCGATCACCTCGGTGCGTGCATCCACGCGCAACCGGTGGATCGCACGCGCCACCGCTGTTTCGTGCCGATGGTTGCGGCGCAGGTAGAAGCGGTCGTCCACGTCGAGTACGAAAGGCGTGTCCGCATCGTCCTCGCCTCGGCCCACCAGCGGCTCCTCGCGCAACGCGGCGATGTCGGTCTCGGCGAGCACCGGCGCGCCGTGCCGGTTCGTCGCCTCGCGCAACGACAACGCGGTGTCGCCGAGCGAGTCGACCAGGCTCGCCCACGCGGCGAGCCTGGCGAGCGGTTCCGAACCGCCATGCGCGCGCACCCAGCGCAGCAGCGCGCGATCGAGCGGACGCCACGCCTCCTCGGCGGACTCGAGCGGATCGCGACGGAAGGCGTAGCCGTTCATGCGACCTCCACCGCGGCGGCCAGCGCGGCGTCGACCGCGTCGATCAGCCCCCCGTCGAAACGCTGCGTCCACACACCGGCATCGGGCGCGAGCCCGACCGCGCGCACGAAAAAGTAGATCGCCTCGCCGAGATGGCGATCGCGCCGGTAGCCACGCAAGCGCTGGCGCAGGTAGCGGTCCAGCGCCACCGTGTAGAGCAGGGCCTGGAAGCGGTAGGCGTGCGCGTCCATCACCTCGCGCAGCGCAGCAGGCGCGTAGTCGGACAGGCGTTCGCCGAGGTGGTTGCTCTTGTAGTCGAGCACGTGGAAACGGCCTTCGTGTTCGAACACGAGATCGATCTTGCCGGTCATCAGTCCGCGCAGGATGCGCTCGCTGCCCGGCGGGACGAGGTCCGGTTCTCCGTGCGCCGCGCAGGCCTCGCGCAGGCGCCGCAGCGATGCCGCCTTGAGGACGAAGTGGAATTCCATTTCCGCGCGCAGCCGCGTCGCGGCCAATGCGGACAGGCGCGGCGAGGGCAAGCCGGGCAGCAACGCTGCGTCGAGCGCGGACTGCATGCGCGAGACCACCCGCGCGACGAACTCGTCCGGCGACAACTCGCCGACCTGCACGCCCGCATCGCGCAGGCAGGCACGCACCAGGTCTGGTTGTGCGGCCATCGATTGGCCGATCGCGCGCCGCTCGAAGATCGCGTGCAGCGCGTTGCCGAACTCGACGCCGCGCCAGGCGCCGAGCGCGGCGAGTTGCGGATGGACCGCTTCGCCTTCGATCGCCTGCATGGAAGCATCGTCGCGCAGGAAAGGATCGAGTCGCGCGGATTCGCCGGCGGCGCCGATCTCGTCGCTGGCTGCATCCTCATCGGTCGCGACGGTACGATGCGAGGTCAGCGAGGAGAAGCTGTAGCGCGATTCGAACGGCGCCGGCGCAGGTTCGCTGCGCGCGATCCGCGACGGCGCGGCCGGTGCGGTGTCGGCGACATACGTCACGCGCTCGCGCACCCAGTCGTCACTGCACCAGGCGATCCACGGACAGGCATCGGCGAGATCGCGGCCTTCCGCCAGGCGCTCACGCAGGCGTGCGAACATCGCCGCGAGCGGCGCGCTCTGCAGGTCGCACGGCTTCGGATCCTGCGCGAACGCATGCGCGTGGCAGGCGTACTGCGCACGCGTGAGCGCGACGTAGAGGACGCGGAAGCGCTCGTCCTGGTCGGCCTGCATCGACTCGATCACGGCTGCATCGAAGCCGTCGCTGCCCAGATCAAGCAGCAGGCCGCCGGTCGTCGGATCGCGCACCAGCGGCATGCCTGGACGTTTGCCTTCGTGCGCCCACATCAGCGGCAGGAATACGATCGGAAATTGCAGGCCCTTGCTCTGGTGCAGGGTGAGCAGACGCACCCGACGCGCATCGGATTCGATCCGCAGCTGCCGCTCGTCGCCGGCTTCGCCACCCGCTGCGGAGGGGTCTTCGCGTTGCGTCGCGAACCACGCGAGCAGGCTCTCGGGCCCGTCGCACTGCATCGATGCTTCCTGCAGCAGCTCACCGAGATGGCGCACGTCGGCAAGGGCACGCTCGGCGTCGCCGGCCGATACGAAGGCGCGCGGGTCGACGGCAAGGACCGAGCCGATCGCCGCCTGCACGCCCAGCCTGCGCCATTGCCGTTTCCACGCGACGAAACGCTCGGCCTGCTCCTGCCATCGCTCCGGCGCGTCGGCCAGCGCGCGCAGGTCGTCCAGGCCGAATCCGAGGAAGCGCGTCGACAACGCCGCGCGTACGGCGGATGGCTCGCCGGCGTGCTCGATCGCGTACAGCAGGATCGCCAACTCGCGCGCCACCTCGGTCTGGAACACATTGCTCCTGCCGGATCCGACGCAGGGCACGCGGCGCCGGCCGAGCAGGCCGCGCAGCCGCTCGATGTCCCTGTTCTCTGGCACCAGCACGGCCAGGTCGCCGGGTCGCACGGGCCTGTCGCCGAGGCGGTGCCTGCGCGCCTGCAGCGTCTGCGCGATCAGGTCCGCGCAGGCGACGAGCGCAGCATCGCGACGTACCTCCTTGTTGCCGTTCGCGTCGGTCGCGACATGGAAGACCAGCGGGCGCTCGCAGACAACGCCGTCTTCGAGCAGCGGTTGCGCATCGGCCTTGCCGCCCGCCGTCATCGCCTCGTAGGCGATCCGCGCATCGGGCGATGCCGCTTCGCGCTGGCTCAATTCCTCGCCGGCGAGACCGTAGAAGCCGTTGAACGCGGCGATCAGGCCGCTCGACGAACGGTAGTTGGTGATGAGCTTCAACTCGGCATCCGCGCTGCGCCTCGCCACGAGGTAGGCCTCGATGTCGCCGCCACGAAAGCGGTAGATCGCCTGTTTCGGATCGCCGATCATCACCAGCCGTCCGCGTGGAGCATGCAATGCGTCGCCCGTCTCGCGCGCTGCGTTGCGGTAGATGCGGTCGAGGATCGCGTACTGCTGTGCGTCGGTGTCCTGGAATTCGTCCACGAGGGCGACCGGCCATTCCGCGAACAGGCGTGCGGCCAGCGCGGTCCCGTTCTCGCCGTGGAGCGCCACGTGCACGCGCGCGATCTGGGCGTCGAAGCTGAGCTGGCCACGCTCGCGCAGGCGCTGCTCGCGTTGTGCGATCAGGCGTTCGCGGTAGCGCACCAGCGCGGCGGACTTCGCGGGCGCGTCGGCATGCGCTAACGCTTCTAGCGCGTCCGCGGCAAATCGCAGGACATCGTGATCGGCTGCTGCTGGGAGAGCGTGGGGCTTGATCTGCGTTTCCAGTGGCTTCTTCAAGTCCTCTTTCAACTTGTCAGGCCATGGCGCCTGTGGATCGCCTGCATCGATGTAGTCCGCCAAGTTCAGGAGGCCGCGACGCAGTACGGAAGCGGCCGACTTGAACGCAGTGTGTTCGACCCAGCCGCGGATCATCGCTGCATTTTCCGGGCGCATGGTCCTGTCCAGCGCGCCGCCACCGATCGCGCGGACCGCCACGCCCGGCCGCAGCGCAAGCTTCAGCGCCTCGTCGAGCACCTTCCTGCCGGCGTTGAACCAGACATCGTCGCCCTCGTCGTGATCTTCTGCGGATTGCGCAAGCCGGCGCCAGAGATCGTCGCGCAGCTCGCGATCGATTTCGTCGGCGGCGACCTGTTCGTCCGGATCGAAGGCGCTGCCGGTCTCGAACGGGAAGTCGGCGAGGATCCTGCGACACAGGCCATGCAGGGTGGAGATCGGTGCAAGATCGAACTCGGCCTGGGCGAGATGCAGGCGGTGGAGGTCGGCTGTCGCGGACGCATCCGCACGCAACCAGCGCTCGTGCAGCCAGGCATCGCCTTCATCCGTGGCTGCAGGCAAGCTCGCCATGTCCGACGCGATGCAACGCTCGGCCAGCGATACGGCCATCGCCAGACGCGCGCGCATGCGTTCGCGCAATTCCTGCGCGGCCGCGTTGGTGAAGGTGGTAACCACGATCCGGCGCGGGCCGATGCCGCATTCCAGCAGCAGGCGCAGGTAGAGCACAGCGATCGTCCAGGTCTTGCCGGTGCCGGCGCTGGCCTCGATCAGGCAGCGCCCGTCGCCCGCCAGCGGCAGATCGCGCCAGTTCGCGATGCGCGTGCGCGGCCTTGCGTTCATGCCGATGTCCCGGGAGCACGCAGCTCGATCAGTGCGCGCAGCCGGTTCGCACTGTCGGACAGCGCTTCGTCCTGCAGCCACGTCGCATCGAGTCCTGCCATGCCGGCGAGCAGCTTCGCGTAACCCGGTGCGTAGTCGCGCTCGCCAACGCTGCCGTAGCTGCCTCCGGAACCCTGCCAGGCGATGGTCATGTCCTCGGGCCCGCTCGCCGCGGCCCAACTCGTCTTCGGGAAATACCAGCGCGGATCGGATTGCGCGGCGCGCCAGTGGTCGAACAGTTCGAGCAAGCGACTGCGCAGGTCCACTGCCATCGCCGCGAGTGCCGCCTGGTCGCGCTCGCGTGCGGCAGCGACAAAACGCACGTCCCAGGCATTGATCGCATCCTGCCAGCCGTGCTTTGTGCCGGCGCAGGGCAGGCACAGCCTCACCTCCCGTTCGCCGCAGGGATCGTCCAGGCGCAGCAAGCCCCATTCGATGAACAGGCCGATGCGCTGCCTGAAGTCGAGCTGATCTTCGCGCTTGCCGGGAAACGCATCGATGATCCAGCGCGCATCCCGTGTTTCGCAGGCCCGCGGCAGTTCGCCCTCGATGCGCCAGTCGCCGATCCGACGAGCCGATGGCTGCGCCGCGCGCCGCGGCAAGCCGCTCGCGAACGCCGGATACGCTTCGATGTTCTCCAGCAAGGCATCGACTTTTTCCGCTTCCTTGGCCCAGGCGTCGTCGCCGAGCCGTCCCGGCGGCAGCAGGCCGCACGACCGCAGCCATTCCGGCGGCGTGTCCGACAAGGCGTGTTCGCCGCGTGCGGCCGCATCGAGAAACAATCGTCGCGCGAGGTTCTCGATCGCATCGACTTTCGCTTCCAGCGATTCGCTGTCGTCCAGGCGATCGTCTGCGAGCGCATCGAGCCGGACGTTCATCCGGCGGGTGAGGAACTGCTTCGCCGGATCCCTGAAGTACGCGAGCACGTCGGCCAGCGAAACGCTGTCGCCATCTGCCACCGGCGCAGCGGCACGCGTCGCCATGAAGGCCGCGATGCCGGCGTCCGCAGCGCCCGCCTTCGCCGCCTGCGCAACGGGATCCATCTGCGCGAAATCGATGCGGTAGGAAAACAGCGCGGGATCCGAACCGTCGAAATAGCGTGCGTCGTACGGCTGCAGCGGATGCCGCACCAGCCACGGCCGACGATGCATGCCGCCGCTGGCATCGTCGATGTCAGCGGTATCGGGCGCGAGGCCGGCCGCGGCGTCGAGCGTCGCGAGCAACTCCGCCAGCGGGGCCGCCGGGTTGCGCGGCTGGCCGTCGTGCACGTCCTGCCCGATCCAGCTCAGGTGCAGCGCATCGCGTGCGGACATCAGGGTCTGCAGGAACAGATAGCGGTCGTCGCTGCGCACGTCGCGATCGCCCATGCGATGGTGCCGGCCGATCAGGTCGAGTCCGCCGTCGCCGTCGGTGCGCGGAAACACGCCGTCGTCGAGGCCGAGCACGGCGATCACGCGGAACGGAATGGCGCGCTGCGGCACCATTCCGCAGAACGTCGCGCCACCGGCAAGGAAAGCCTGGCGCTCGGGGGTCGCGGCCATGCGCTCGCGCAGGACTTCGCGCACGACGGCGAACTCCAGCTCCGGATCGAGCCCGCACTGTCCCGGCTCGTCCGCCACGCCGCGGATCGCGCGCCGCAACTGCACGCCGGCTTCGCGTGCGGCGGCATCCTGCGGGTCGACGCGGAACACCGCATCGAAGCGCTTTTCGAGCAGGCCCGCCCACGCACCCGCGCGCAGCGGCCGTGCGCCCAGCTCGCACCAGCGCGCGAATTCGACGAGCGCGGCGTCGAGCGCACCGAGCGCCTCGGCCTGCGGCCCGGCGATGCCGGCCAGCGGCGCGATGGCGGTTCCGTCGGCAAGATGGACGACATCGCCATCGTCGATCGCGCCCATCGCATAGCCAGCCAGCATCCGATCCATGCCCCAGGCGAAGCTGTGCTCGGCGATCGGCGGCACGTCGAAGCGCTCGCGGAACGCGGCGTCGAGCGACCAGTGGATACGCCCGTTCGCGAGCCAGCCGGCGATCGTCTCGACATCGCCGGACGAGAGGCTGAAGCGATCCGCGATCTGCGGCACGCCCAGCAGGTCGACCACTTCGGGTGCGGTCATCCGCGATCGCGGCAGGTCGAGCAATCGCGCGAACGCGCCGAACAGCGGATGCGTGTTCGCGATCGCGACATCCGCGAGGTGGTACGGCAGCGGCCCGGTCGCAGCGCCGGCTTCGCCGAACACCGCTGGCAGGAGCGGCGCATAGGCCCCGATGTTCGGCGCCATCACCAGAATGTCGGAAGGTTTCAGGTCCGCTCGCTCGTCCAGTTCGCGCAGCAGCGCATCGCGCAACACTTCGAGCTCACGCAGGCGGGTGTGGCAGGCGTGGATACGCAAAGAGCGATCGACACGCTGCACGGCGGCATCCTCTCTGGATGCGATCAATGCCGGCTCCGCACGGCGGATGCTTTCCTGCACACGCTGCAACCGGTTCGCGGGTTCGATCGCGGCCTCGGGCTTGTCGAGGTAGTGGCGCTCGTCGATCGCCGCCTCGCTGTCGTCCAGCGCAAGCAGGAAATGCTGGCCGAGGCGGCCCCAGCTCGCGAGCAGCGGATGGCCGTGTTCGCGGAAGACGGCTTCGTTCTCCAAACCATCGGCATCCCGCGCGACCAGCTCGCGCAAGCGGCTGCGCTCGCCGCGCAGCCCTCCCCAGAATTCGCGGCAGGGATCGGGCACGTACAGCACCACCAGCCGATGCCTTGCGACCGCGCGCAGCACGGCCAGTTCGGATGGAGCCATGTGGCTCAAGCCGAACACATGCAACGGCTCGTCGTCGTGCGCGATCGCAGCGTCGACGAACGCGGCGGTCAGGCGTGCCAGCCGTTCGCCGCGATGCGGCGCGCCGATGCTTGCGCGCAGTTCGCGCCACAGCGGCAGATGGAATCCGGAATCGCCGACCGGATCGCGCCCGCCAGCCCAGGCCTGCAGCCAGTCGGGCCGGTACACCAGATATTGCGTGTAGATGCGCGCGAGGCGGTCGGCGAGCTGGAAACGCCGGCGCGCGACGTCATGGCCGCGCAGATAGGCATCGATGCGCGCGTCGTGGAGGCCACCGAGCGCGGCGTGGATGCGCCAGCGCAGCACTTCGCGACGGTAGTCCAGGGTCGCGATGCAGCCTTCGCCGAGGATGCGTTCGGCCTGGCGATCCAGCCACGTGCCCGGCAACACGACATCGAGGTTCGCGACGATGCCACCGACCCCGCGCTTGCGCGCAAGCGCACCGAGCAGCCACTGCCGCATGCCGGGATGTGCGGCGATCACGACCTGCGGCGCGAGCGCGGACGCAGGCGGATTCGAGTCCAGCAGG
>DATHOV010000159.1:0-5228 GCA_035484515.1 Lysobacteraceae bacterium | reverse complement strand
CTAGTGGCACCGAATACGCGAAGAACACTTCAGAAGAACCCCGGCGCAAAGCCGTCCGTCGGAATGACCGGGTGCACGTGATCAATGCGGATGGCAGCCGGGGGTTCTCACCGCAGGAACTCGGCGAGCAGCTTCTCCACGATCTCGGGCTGGTCGTTCAGGATCATATGGTTCGCATCGTCGACCAGCTCGATCCGCGCCTCAGGCAGTTGCTGTCGGAAGCGGGTTGCCGTCCTTGGCCCGTTATGGATGGACTCCTCCCTGCCGACGATCGCCAGAACCGGAATCCGGGCCGATGAAAGCCGCTGCAGATCGCAATCGCTGCGCCATGGCCACGGCCTCGGTCCAGCCCTGCTGACCGCTGCCTTGAAGCCGATAGCGCCACCGATGAATTGCCGCATGATCGGCCGCCACGGCTCCTGGCGAAGCAACCCGCGGTCTCTCGGCATGACCATGGCGTCAAGGAAGGATTGGACGCGCCCTCGGTGGGGCGAACACCCATGGTTGTGAGCGCACGCACCAGCCATCTCGGACGCAGCCCGCTCACGATCCCTGCCGGGCACACAAGCGCCAAGCGGTCCACCCGCTCGGGAAAGGCCATCGTGTAGTGGGTCGCTATCCAGGTGCCGCGCGAGGCGGCAACTATTGCGGATCGCTGGATGTCAACGGCACGTAACGTCTCGTCGAGCCAAGCCACGATCTCGGCGCTGTTGGTGGTCGGCCTTGTTGCGATGCTCTTACCCGCCTCGTCGATGGCATCGATCATCGTCACGCTGTGAGTCGCTGCGAGGATGGGCAGGAGCGGTACCCACATCGTCGAGCTCATCGATGATCCGTGAAGTGCGACAAGCGGAGGCTTCGACGGATCGCCCGCATTAAGCAGGTGCGTGCGCCCAAACGACGTCTCAATGTCCGATTCCGCCACCGGGATGATGGTGCTGGTCGCAAGCGCTCCGTCGTAGAGCTGACGGTATGCAGCGCGTGCGTCAGCCGACCGAAAAGCCGAGATACCGGCCATAGCCGCCTCCTCGATCGTCCCACGCGATCTATGACCTAGTCCTCGCGCCGGCCGCGCAACGTTTTCACCAAATGATGGCAGCGAACCGCCGAAGTACGTTTCATCAGGGAGGGAAGCCTCCAAGATTTATGAAGCTTCCATGAGTTGTGGGCAAACCCATGCGTTCCCCCTACTGGACAGATCTACTGGGATAGCCGTTGCCTGATGCGGCATCGAGGAGACCCAAAATGACAGCGGTCGACAACAGATTGGGCCGCGCGATGACCGCTGAGGAGGTTGTTCGGGCCGAGCTGGCCGCGTGGGAACATCTGCACGTCGATGAGGCCATGAAGTACTTCGCCCAGGACGCTGTCTATGACATCGGCCCTTCCTATCCGCGGCTTTCAGGTCACGCCGCGATCCGCAAGACGCTCCACGCATACTTCAACCGCGCAACCGAGTGTGACCTCAAGATCCTTCACCTCGCAGTCGACGGAGATGTCGTGCTGATGGAGCGCTTCGATCACTGGATAGTGAATGGGAAGCCGATCGGCACACCCGTTATGGGGACCTACGAGGTCAAGAACCAGAAGATCACGGCTTGGCGCGAGTACTTCATGCCACCCGAAAACCCCTAACTGCGGATAGGTGATTCGGATGAGCAATTCGCCGGAGTCGGTAGTACGCAATTTTCTTGCCGCTTTCACAGACCGAAACGTAGATGAGCTGGTCGGCTTCTTCAGTGACGATGCGGTGTTCATCGACGGGCCGCGAGGAGTGCACCGAGGCAAAGAGGCCATCAGGTCCGAATTCGAGGCCGAGCTTGCTATGGGATTCGAGAGCATCAAGATCGACGTGAACTCGCTGGTAGCGAACGGCGGAATCGTGATGATGGAAGGGGTTGAAAACTACATCATTGGTGGCAAACCTTTCTCCATGGAGACGATAGGGGCGTTTGACATCAACCCTGACGGGCTGATCACGCGGTGGCGTTACTCCTACGACCTGAAGCCGCTCACAGACCAGATTGAGGCCGCCGGGTTTAACGTCCCCACCTGAGCAAGACTTATCGGGTCATCCGGTCGACGTCGAATTGATAGCTGACGGTTTGGAGCCGATCGTGGCAACGACTGCACTAAGTACACTTGAAAGAACGCTCTGGAGCAGCATAAGCGCTGACGACGCGCCCCCGGACTTTAGAATTCTGCGGTGTTCTCCGAGACGCGCTATGCGATGAATGGCGATTTGCGCGTCGCGTATCGCACGTCTCATGAGGGTGAGCGTGACATCGTGTTCGTCTCTCCCCCGTTCACAAACTGTGAGGTCTTTCCCGAGCTGCCGTATATCCAAGGCTGGTTTGAGGCGATGACATCGCTTGGTCGACTCGTCTTCTTCGACCAGCCGGGCACGGGGGTGTCCGATCACGTAACGCCGACCTTGGAGCTACGGGCCGACAGCATCACCGCGGTGCTTGATGATCTCGGAAGCGACGAAGCGGTCCTCGTCGCGATCGACGGCACATTCGCGGAATCGGCGCTGTTCGCAGCCACATATCCATCCCGCACAACCGCGCTGGTCGTGCTCGAGGGCTATGCGGATCCGCTTGCTGAACGCATCGAGGGATCCACACCCCAGGAGCTCACTGCTGCCGCGGTCGCCATGTGGGGCACGGGGGAGATTGCGCATCTCGGGAATCCGGACATGCCGTGGAACGAGGAAATTCGGGCAACCTGGGCACGGCACGAACGCCTGGCGGCAAGCCCAGGGACGTTTGCTCGCGGGATGGGTCTGGTGGCTGAGATGGACGTGCGGGCGTTGCTTCCCACAGTCCGCGTCCCGACACTCGTCCTCCATCACACGGACGACCCCTTCGTCCCGCCCGAGTGGGGCAAGGGCATCGCCGATCGCATATCGGGCGCGAAATACGTCGAGCTTCCGGGGCGCAACGTTTTCCACTTCGTCGAACCGTGGCGTCAGTCGTTTCAGGAGATCGCCCAATTCCTCACCGGCCAGCAGGCTGACGTGGCCGATGATCGGGTTCTAGCGACGGTGCTGTTCACCGACATCGTGGACTCGACGCGCCGGGCCGCAGAGATCGGCGACCGTGACTGGCATGCGCTGCTCGATGCGCACGACGCCGTGGTGCGGTCGCAGCTCGCCCGCTTTCGGGGCCGCGAGGTGAACACGTCGGGTGACGGCTTTCTCGCGATGTTCGACGGCCCGCAGCGAGCGATCCGCTGCGCCATGGCGATCCGCGACGCGGTGCAGACGCTCGGCATCCAAGTACGCGCTGGGTTGCACACCGGCGAGTGCGAGGTCCGCGGCGATGACATCGGCGGGATCGCGGTACACATCGGCGCGCGCGTGAGCGCACTGGCAGGACCGAACGACGTGCTCTTGTCCAGCACGCTGCGCGACCTCGTGATCGGGTCAGGACTCGAGTTCGAGGATCGCGGCGCACACGAGCTTAAAGGGGTGCCCGGCGAATGGCGCCTCTTCGCCGTCGCTCCTACCTGAGGAGCGAGACGGTCCCGCGGCGATACCATCAAGAATTCGGTCGCCAGACTCAAGAGTTCTCCATCGGGCTTGTCACCGACTGGCTGAAGAACACTTCAGGGGAACGCTTGTGAGCAGCATAAACGCTGCGGATACGCACCGCTCGACCCGCTGCGCGGCTTACACTTCTGCGGTGTTCTCCGAGACGCGCTATGCGATGAACGGGAACCTGCGCGTCGCCTATCGCGCGTCACCCCCTGGCGCTCGAGACATCGTGTTCGCCTTTCCCTCCACAAACTGTGAGGTCTTTCCAGAGCTGCCGTCGCTTCAAGGTTGGGTCGAGGCTATGACATCGCTCGGTCGGCTCATCTTCTTCGACCAGCCCGGCACGGGAGTGTCCGATCCCTTTACATCGGGCGCGCTGCCAACCTTGGAGCAATGGGCCGACAGCATCACCGCGGTACTCGATGATCTCGGGAGCAGCGAAGCGGTCCTCGTCGCATCCAACGGCGCATTCGCGGCAGCGGCGTTGTTCGCGGCAACACATCCGTCGCGGACATCCGCGCTAGTCGTGCTGGAAGGCTTCGCGAATCCGATGGCTGAACGCACAGAAGGAGCAGCCCTCGAGGAAAATGCCGCTGCCTATGTCGCCTTGTGGGGCACGGGGAAGTGGCAGCATCTCTCGAATCCGGACATGCCGTGGAACGAGGAGATCCGGGCAATGTGGGCACGGTACGAACGCCTGGCGGCGAGCCCAGCAACCATCGCCCTCACGATGCCTCTCATTGCCGACATGGACGTGCGTGCAGTGCTTCCAACAATCCACGTGCCAACCCTCGTCCTCCATCACACCGACGACCCGCTGATCCCGCCCGAGTGGGGCAAGGACATCGCCGATCACATCTCCGGCGCTAAATGCGTCGAACTCCCGGGGCGCAACATTCTCCACTTCGTCGAACCGGGATGGCGCGCGTCTTTCCAGGAGTTCGCCCAATTCCTCACCGGACAGCAGCCCGACGTGGCCGATGATCGGGTGCTCGCCACGGTGCTCTTCACCGACATCGTGGACTCGACGCGACGGGCCGCGGAGATCGGCGACCGCGACTGGCATGCCTTGCTCGACGCACACGACGCCATCGTCCGAGCCCAGCTCGCGCGGTTTCGGGGTCGTGAGGTGAACACGTCGGGGGACGGCTTCCTCGCGATGTTCGACGGCCCTCAGCGAGCGATCCGCTGCGCCATGGCAATTCGTGATGCGGTGCAGGCGCTCGGCATCCAGGTGCGCGCCGGGCTGCACACCGGCGAGTGCGAGGTTCGCGGCGATGACATCGGTGGGATCGGCGTGCACATCGGCGCGCGCGTGAGCACACTTGCCGGGCCGAACGACGTGCTTGTGTCCAGCACGCTGCGCGACCTCGTGATCGGGTCAGGGCTTCAGTTCGAGGAGCGCGGCTCTTACGAGCTGAAGGGCGTGCCCGGCGAGTGGCGCCTCTTCGCCGTCGTGTAGCTCTTGCACACCTGAGGGGGACCCGTTTGGTGGTCCAGTCGCTATGCAGCTTGGGGTTGGTGGGTCGTGGTCCACTGTAAGGCGAATTCGGTTGGGGTGAGTTCGCCATGGGCGGAGTGGGGTCTGTCGGCGTTGTAGTCGCAGCGCCAGTCTTCGATGATCACGCGGGCTTCGAGCAGCGAGTCGAACTGCCACGAGTTGAGCAGTTCGTCGCGTAGCCGGCCGCGA
>DATHOV010000158.1:0-2424 GCA_035484515.1 Lysobacteraceae bacterium | reverse complement strand
CCTTGAAGCCGCGCTGATACTCGCCGAGCGACAACAACGCGGTCGCCCTGTTCCAGTGCGCGTAGGGATCGTCGGGCGAGAGCTGCAGCGCGATGTCGAACAGCGCCACCGCCTTGGCAAACTCGTTGCGTTCGAAATAGGCGATGCCTTGGTTGATGTACTGATGCGCGGCGCAGGCGTTGGAAAGCAGTATCTGCATGCTCACCTCCCGAATAAAGCCCGCCAGCCCATTTGCGGCGCTGGCGGGAGGTGTGCCCCGGCTCAAGGATGCGGGGCATTGGGGAGAACTTCAGGCGATCCACACTAAAATGATCGCGATAACGATAAGGCAAGCCACCATGATCAGGACCAGTTCATCGTCGCTCACTCGTGAGCTGGTTCAAGCTGCATCACGCCGTCGAGGTCGGCTTGGATGCAGTAGGCCTCGGCCTGCTCGCGCGTCTCGAATGGTCCGACAACCCTGACCAGCTCGTCGGTCAGGCCCTTTCCTTCCATTTCAAAAACCACCCACATCGGTTTCCTCACGCGATCAGCGTCGAGACATCCACCGGGCGCATCTGTTGCGCGACGCCGACCGCCATCGCGAGCGCAACGAGGCCGTCGATGCGGCCAGATGACTTGTTCTTCGACAGTTTGCGATTGGCGTCGTCCTTGCCCTCGACCACGGCACACGCCGCGCACATCGCCAGCACCGGATGATTGCCATGGGCGATCAGCTTGTCCCGCAACAGCTCCTCCAGCGAACGCAGCGCGGGCGACATCGATTGGGTGCCCTGCCCGAATTCGACGAAGCGATCCTCGATCATGCTGGCGGAGAAGCCGGCCTTTTCCAGCCACGGCTTCAGGTGCTTCATGTTCCAGCGGTCGAACGCCAGCTTCCTGATGTTGTAGGCGGTGAACAGATCGCGCAGCACATGCGCGACGTATTCGTATTTGATCGACGAGCCCTCGGTGGTCTGCAGAAAACCATCCTTGGCCCAGACATCGTAGGGCACGCGGTCGTTGCGCGACTTCTCCGCCAGACCTTCCTTCGGCAGCCAGAAGGTGGGGTGGACATGCCACTTCTTGTTGTCGGGCTGGCCGATCAGGATCAGCGCCGTGAGATCGGCGACGCTCGACAGATCGAGCCCGCCATAGAGCGGCGTGGTCGAAGCGAACGGCAGCACAGGTGCGCCACAGGCTTTCCAGATCGATGGCGTCACGAACGGATTGGAGGCCTCGACCCGCTGATTGAGGATCAGGTTGCGAAACTCGGCTTCTCGGGCCGGCAGGCGTCTGGCGTCTTCCGCCATCGCCATCACCTCGACCTTGTTCATGAACAGACGCAGCGCCGGGTTGGCCTTGGCGATGGTGTCTTCATCGAACGGGTCGTCGTCCATCGGCGCAGTATCGAGCCGCAGCACCGTGCGCTTGTCCGCGCCGGACTTGGCGTCGTCGATCAGCATCGACAACAGATCGCTGTCGGTCGGCGCTTGCGTCGAGATCACCAGCGTCAGCGGTTGTTCTTGGGCGGCGGTCGCCGTCTCCATCGCCTCATAGAGCGCGAAGCGCGGACCTCGGACCTGACCGAGTTCGTCGTGGACCGTGAGGACCGGGCTAAGACCGAACGCGGTCGAGGTCTCCGCCGACAGCGCCTTGTACATCGTGCCGACGCCGGGACAGTGCAGCTCCTTGGCGCTCTCGCGTATCTTGACCACGCGGCGCAGGATCGGCGACATCCGCACCATCTTCGATGCGAGCCGATAGATGATCGCGGCTTGATCGCGCGACTGGGCGCAGGAATAGATCGCGCCGTTCGGCCGATACTCAGGCCCGCACAGATGCAGCAGCACGATGGCGGCACACTCGACGCTCTTGGCGTTCTTGCGGCCTCGCGAGATGATCGCGCGCCGGGTCGGCACCTCGTTGCCGTAGATCGCGCGGAAGTCCTCCTGCATGAACTCCGCCATCTTCAAGGGCTCGCCGACGTGCTTGCCCTCGGGTAGAAACAGGTACTTCTCGCACCAGTCGATGTTGTCCTCGGCGCGCTCGGCAGGGACCGTGCGATCCCAGCCAGCCATCAGCAGATCGGTCACTGCGTGCGCTCAACCCCGGCGGCGATGCGGCGACCACTCGCGGCCCACGGCGGCTCATCGACGTGCTCCTGCTTGACACGCTCGCGCGCCCGGTCGGCGACGTCGGCATCCGGAATGCGCTGCTGACTGGTCAGGCGCAGGCGCACCATCAACGCGGTCATCGCACGGCCTTCGCGATCATGCAGGCTCTGCAGCTTCATCAGCACCTTGAGTGCTTCATCGTCGGTCGGATCGAGTAGGCCGGCGCGAACTTCCTGCAGGCATTGACCAACCCAGCGCGCTTGGCAGATGTGCCGGCAGAGCTGCGCCAGCATCGCCCAGCATTCCGGAGGGAACCAATCCGCCGGCA
>DATHOV010000157.1:0-4931 GCA_035484515.1 Lysobacteraceae bacterium | reverse complement strand
GGCGGCGAGAAGACCGCACCGCTGCGCGTCCTCGTCGATCAGTCCTCGCCTTCGAGCGCGGGCAGCGGTTCGCAAACCGATGCGCAGCCTACGGCTCGCAGCGGCAACAGCGGCGATCCGGTCTTCATCGAGAGTTCGATCGCGCCGGAGAAACCCTACGTCGGCCAGGCTACGATCTACACGCTGCGGCTGTACTACGGCGTTGCGCTGCTGGACGCAGCACTCGACGTGCCAAATGGCGACAACGGCGACCTGCGCCAGGTCGGTACCGACGAACGCAGTTCGGTGGTAGTGCAAGGGCATCGCTACGACGTGCTCGAACGGCACTACCTCCTGCAGCCCGAACACAGCGGATCCCTGCACATCTCCGCGCCGGTCTTCCAGGGACGCACGCTGCCGGACTTGAACAGCGTCTTCGACGACAGCCTCGGCGACGGCGGCCTGCGCGCACTCGGCAAGGCGATCGATGTGCAGGTGCGCCCCCGCCCGGCGCAGGCCGGCGATCCCTGGCTACCGGCGCAGTCGGTGCAATTGACCGTCGATCCGCTGCCATCGATGCTGCGTGCCGGCGAGCCCTTCAGCGTGGTAGTGCATGAGGTCGGCGAAGGCGTTTCGGCATCGCAGTTGCCGGAGATTTCGCTGCCCGCAATCGCCGGTGCGCAGGTGTATCCCGAGCCTTCCTCAACCATCGAGCGTGCGCGTGCTGGATCGTTGCAGGCCGAACGCACGCGACGCTTCGCGATCGTCGTCGACCATGCCGGGCGCCTGCATCTGCCCGACCTGACGCTGCCGTGGTGGGATCTGGGCAACGACCGTGCCGCACTCGCGCGCGTGGCCCTGCCGCAATTGCAGGTGCAGCCCGGCAGTGTCGGGCAGGGCGCCGTCGATGCGAACGCATCGAAGCCGGATGGTGTGGCTACAACGGCCCAGGCAACCGGATCGGGCCTACCATCGATCGCGTCGCGCGGCTGGCAGGTCGCTACCTTCGTGCTGGCCGCATTGCTCGCGCTGGCGCTCGCATGGGGCTGGCGTCGCGGGCAGGCCGATTCAGCGGATGCGAGCGCGCACGATGGCGGCTCCGATATGCAGGCTCCGCGAAGCACGCACGCGTTGATCCATGCACTCATCCGCGGCGAGCCTGCGGCGATCGCGCAGGCATTGTGCGAAGCGGCGCCTGCTCCGCGTCCGCAACATCTGCGTGAAGTCGCGCAGCGACTCGACGATCCGGCGCAGCGCGATGCCGTGCTCGCCTTCGATGCGACGCGCTGGAGCGGAGATGGCCTGCCATCGGCGCAAGCCCTCGCGCAGTTGCGCACAGCCTTCGCCCGCGCACCGCGCTGGACGGCGCCGGCGAAATCCCGATCGCACGCGGACGCGTTGCCGCCACTGTACCCTGAGTGACCGCGCAACGGTTTTGCAGCCCGGCAGCGACAGTCCCGCGTCGGGATGGGACAATACGCACCCCGTCCCGAGCCCCGCATCCGCCATGCCGACACGTCGCGAACTCGCCAACGCCATCCGCTTCCTGGCCGCCGATGCAGTGCAGAAGGCCAACTCGGGGCATCCGGGCATGCCGATGGGCATGGCCGACATCGCCGAAGTGCTGTGGAACGATTTCCTGCGCCACGCGCCGAACAATCCGAAATGGTTCAACCGCGACCGCTTCATGCTGTCCAACGGCCACGGCTCGATGCTGCAGTACGCCTGCCTGCACCTGTCCGGCTACGACCTGCCGATGGAGCAGCTCAAGCAGTTCCGCCAGTTGCATTCGATGACACCGGGCCACCCCGAGCGCAAGGACACGCCCGGCGTGGAGACCACCACCGGCCCGCTCGGGCAGGGCTTCGCCAACGCCGTGGGCTTCGCGCTCGCCGAGCAACTGCTCGCGCGCGAATTCAACCGCCCCGAGTTCGACGTCGTCGATCACATGACCTACGTGTTCATGGGCGACGGCTGCATGATGGAAGGCGTCTCGCACGAGGCCGCCTCGCTCGCCGGCACGTTCGGGCTCGGCAAGCTGATCGCGTTCTGGGACAACAACCACATCTCGATCGACGGCCACACCGAAGGCTGGTTCACCGACGACACCCCGGCGCGCTTCGAGGCCTATGGCTGGCAGGTGATCCGCGACGTCGACGGCCACGATCCCGTCGAGGTCCGCCAGGCCATCCTCACCGCGCAGGCGCAGACCGACAAGCCCTCGCTGATCTGTTGCCGCACCATCATCGGCTTCGGCGCGCCGCACAAGCAGGGCAGCGAGGCCGCGCACGGCGCCGCGCTGGGCAAGGACGAAGTCGCCGCCGCACGCGCGAACCTGCAGTGGCCGTATCCGCCGTTCGAGATTCCCGAGGAGATCTACGCCGGCTGGCGCGCAGGCAACACCGGCAGGGTGCGCGAGGATGCCTGGAACACGCTGTTCGACGCCTACGCGAAACAGTACCCGGACCTCGCCGCCGAACTGACGCGCCGTTCGCACGCCGAACTGCCCGCCAGTTTCAATGAAGTAGCCGATGCGTACATCGTGAAGGTGCAGGCCGATGGCCCCGAAGTCGCCACCCGCAAGGCCTCGCAGATGGCACTCGATGCCTATGGTCCGCACCTGCCGGAATTGATCGGCGGCTCGGCGGACCTCGCCGAATCCAACCTCACCATCTGGAAAGGCTCGCACAACATCCTCGATGGCGATGCGGTCGCCAACTACATCCACTACGGCGTACGCGAGTTCGCGATGACTGCGATCTCCACGGGCCTGGCGCTGCACGGCGGCTTCCTGCCCTACGACGCGACCTTCCTGGTGTTCTCCGACTACGCGCGCAATGCGGTGCGTATGTCCGCGCTAATCCCCGCGCATGCGATCCACGTGTACACGCATGATTCGATCGGCCTCGGAGAGGACGGCCCGACCCACCAGCCCGTCGAACACCTCGCATCGCTGCGCTACATCCCGCACAACGACCTGTGGCGTCCCTGCGACGCGGTCGAATCGGCGGTCTGCTGGAAGGCCGCGATCCAGCGCCGCGACGGGCCGTCATGCCTTGTGTTCACGCGGCAGAAGCTCGCCCACCAACACCGCACGAACGAACAGGTCGCCGACATCGTCCGTGGCGGTTACGTGCTGTCCGATCCGCCCGAGGCGAAGTTCGACGTGATCCTGATCGCGACGGGATCGGAAGTCGCGCTCGCGATGGACGCGATGAAACAGCTCGCCACCGCCGGCATCAAGGCGCGCGTGGTTTCGATGCCGTGCACGGAAGTGTTCGATCGCCAGCCGATCGAATGGCGCGAAGGCGTGCTGCCCGACTGGTGCCGCAAGCGCGTGGCGATAGAGGCGGGCGTGAGCGATTTTTGGCGCAAGTACGTTGGCCTCGACGGCGCTGTGATCGGCATGGACACGTTCGGTGCATCCGCGCCGGCGGAAGTGCTGTTTCCGTACTTCGGGTTCACGGCTGCGCATGTGGTCGAGGCGGTGAAGGCGCTCTGATCCAGTCCGCGGCCGGCTCGCCGATGCAGCCTGTCGCGTGATTTTTCGCGATGCGAATGCGCGTCATCAGTGCCGACGCCTGCACCTATCGTTCCACCCTGCGGTATTCTCCTGCGAACACCGCCGTCCGACCGGGGAGTCGAGCGCCGGAATCCCAGCCGCAACCTCCCGGAGGCTTCATGAAAGCTCGTGTCCTGTCTGCATTCGCGTTTTCACTCGCGCTCGCCGGTTGCGGCTACACCCACACCTTCAGCCGCATATCGGAGGTCGAGCCCGATCTTCCGGCCGGCGTGCCTCTGGTCGGCCAGTGGACACCCGAGAACGCCGAACTCGCTGGCAAGGATTTCCCGGTCGCGAACTTCGCGGGCGCTTCGCTGCAGATGACCGAAACCACCTACGCGTTCGCTGGCGACAGGGGCACGTATGCCGTCGTCTCGCTGGCGCCGCCGGCGCGGATGGACATCCAGGGCGTGGAAGGACCGAATGCGGGACGCCTGATCCCGGCGATCTATCAGATCAACGGCGACGATCTGACGGTCTGCTACCAGCTCGGGCCGGGTGTACGGCCGAAGGATTTCACGTCGCCTGAGGGATCGCAGATCCTGCTGGTGCATTACCGGCGGCATTGATGGGGTTGCAACGCGCGCGATACCTCCGTGGCGTGTCATCCCCGGACCGGCGTTGAGCAAAAAAGCCCCACCCGCGATCCGCAAAGCAATAAGCGTCGACATTCGTCGCGTCGCCCGTGACGCTTTGCGATGACACCTCCAATCCAAAGAGTCCAAACGTTGAGGCAAAAAAGCCCCAACGCTGCCCGTTTTTCCTTCGACGTCGACGTAAAAAAGTCCCATCACCGGGATTTTCCAGCCAGCCTCGATGCTGCGTCGGCTTGGGCATCCGCTGGGGTTTTTGCCTCGGTGTTCGGGTTTCCCGCCTCAACGTCGAAAGTCCTTGCCTCGACGCTGAGGCTTTTCTTGTCATGCAGTCAAAAGAACGACTCAGGAAAGCGATGACCCAGCAGGAAGCCGGGACTCGTATCTGGCCCGATCGGACGCTTGGTCAAACTCGTCGTCAGAAATCCCGTAAGCGAAGAGATCTTCTGTCGGGAGTGTAATTCGACAACGAAGCTGTCAATGACGAGCAAGGAAGAAGGACCTTCGACAAGGCACTTGACAACGTCGATTACGAGCGTAATCTCATTGAAAATTACAGGCGTAAACGCATGCGCATCAGCGAAGCCGAATCGGTCATCATGGAACTGCTCTGGCAGCGGAGCCCGCTTGCTGCAGAAGATGTCGTGGCGGCGCTCGGCAAGAGCCAGGAGTGGCAGGAGCCGACCATCAAGACCCTGCTCAACCGGCTGCTCACGAAGCAGGCGATCTGCGCCGACAAAGACGGGCGCCGCTACCTCTATTCGCCGCTGCTCGAACGCGCCGAATGGGTGCAGGAG
>DATHOV010000156.1:0-2609 GCA_035484515.1 Lysobacteraceae bacterium | reverse complement strand
GCGCACGAAGCCGCCGGCCTCGGCGATGTTGCTGGTGCCCGGTCCGCTGTGGCCGCGCAGGAAGTAGTCGAACGCGACCCTGGCATCGCTGAGGCGGTCGTAGGTGACGCGCTTCGTGGCGTGCTGCAGGGTCGAGACGTCGAGATGATCCTGCAGGTTCGCGCCGACGCCCGGCAGGTCCGCACGCAGGGAAATCCCATGCTGGCGCAGCTGGTCGGCCGCGCCGATGCCCGACAGCATCAGCAGCTGCGGCGAGTTGATCGCGCCGCCGCAAAGCAGCACCTCGCGCGCGGCCTTCGCGGCCATGGGCCTGCCGCGATGCAGATAGCTCACGCCGGTCGCACGCGGAGCATTCGATGAAGTCCGGTCGAAGTCGATGCGCTGGGTAAAGGCGTGGGTGTGCACGGTCAGGTTCGGCCGCGACTTCGCGGGATCGAGGTAGGCGACCGCCGTCGAGCAGCGCGCGCCATCGACCTGGGTGACCTGGTACAGGCCGCAGCCTTCCTGGGTCGCGCCGTTGAAGTCGGCATTGCGCGCATGGCCGGCCTGTTCGGCGGCGTCGATGAAGGCGCGCGAGAGTTCGTTGACGTAGCGGTGATCGGACACCTTCAGCGGGCCGTCCGCGCCGTGCAGGGCATCGCCGCCGCGCTGGTTGCCTTCGCTGCGCTTGAACCAGGGCAGCACCGCATTCCAGTTCCATCCTTCGGCGCCGAGCTGCTCCCACTCGTCGTAGTCGCGCGGGTTGCCGCGGATGTAGCACATCGCATTGATCGAACTCGATCCACCGAGCACCTTGCCGCGCGGCCACCACATCCGGCGGTCATTGAGCTGCGGCACCGGTTCGGTGTTGTAGTCCCAGTTGACGCCCTTCTTGCCGACCAGCTTGGCCAGGCCCGCGGGCATGTGGATGAAGGGATGCCAGTCGCGCGGACCGGCTTCGAGCAGCAGCACCTTGATGCCGGGATCTTCGCTGAGGCGGTTGGCGAGCACGCAGCCGGCCGAACCGGCGCCCACGATGATGTAGTCGTACACGGAAGTTTCGGACACGGAGCATCCAGCGATCGGCAATCAGGCGAGGCTAGGCGGGCGAGGTAGAGCAAACATTCCAGAAGCGGGATGGATTGCGCGGAAGAGTGGGGAATCCAGCGCCGCTTGCGCGGCGGTGCGTCGGCTATGCTGTGTACGCACCCGACGACTCCGGCCAGCGCAATGTCCGATCCGAACGACCCGCCCGAAGCAGCATCGCTGTGGTCGATCGTCACTGGCGCCCGCGCGCACGAGCGTGAGGCGCTGCTGCTGGGCTTCGTCCAGTTCTTCTGCGTGCTCGCTTCGTATTACCTGCTGCGGCCGGTCCGCGACCAGTTCAGCGCGGCGGTCGGCTCGACCAACCTCTGGCAGTTCTGGCTGAGCACCTTCCTCGTCACGCTGGCGATCGTGCCGGTGTTCGGCGCGCTGGTGGCGCGCTGGCCGCGCGAGAAGTTCATTCCCGCGACCTATGGTTTCTTCATCGTCTGCCTGCTCGCCTTCCTGCCGGCGTTCGCCGCGCAGGACCGGATCGGCGCGCGCACGCTGGGGATCGTGTTCTACGTCTGGCTGAGCGTGTTCAACCTGTTCGTCGTGTCGTTGTTCTGGAGCTTCATGGCCGACCTGTTCGACGGCGTGCAGGCGCGGCGGCTGTTCCCGGTCATCGCGCTGGGTGGCACCCTGGGCGCGATCTTCGGTCCGATCGTGGCCAGCCTGCTGTCGATCGATGGCCTGCTGCTGGCCGCGGTCGCGCTGCTTCTCGTCGCCGTCGCCTGCACGTGGCGTCTGTCGGACTGGTCGCACCGGAACCCGCATCCGCAGCGCCAGGGCGAGATGGCGGATGGCGGAGTGATCGGCGGTGGTGTCCTGGACGGCATCCTGAAGGTGTTCCGCTCGCCGTTCCTGCGCAAGATGATCACGCTGATGCTGCTGGGCGATGCGATCGGAACGATCGCTTACGCATTGACCGCGGACGTGGTCGCCGCCCAGGCCAGCGACAGCGAATCGCGCAAGACGATCTACGCCCACATCGACCTGATGACGAACTCCCTGCAACTGTTCCTGCAGATCTTCGTGACCCGCGCGCTGATGGCGGGTTTCGGGGTGGTGGGCGCGCTCGTCGCGGATGCCGCGATCAAGATCGCCGTCCTGTTCGAGACGATACTCATCGGTGCGCCGATGGTGATCCCGATGCTTGTGGTCACCCGCGGCAGCACTTACGGCGTGGGCAAACCGGCCGCCGACGCGCTCTACGCGCGCGCCGAACGCGAGGCACGCTACAAGAGCAAGAACACGATCGAGACCGCCGGCTGGCGTTTCGGCGACGTGGTGGTGTCGCTGTCGATGAAGGCGCTGAGCGGCGTCGGCGTCGGCGTCGTCGGCTATGCGCTGATCTCGACGATCGCTGCCGGGTTGACGGGCTGGCTGGGATGGCGCGCCGCGCATGCGCCCGAACTGACTCCGGAGAATCCCGAATCGCTGGAATCGGTCGACCCGGTGAACTGAAGTCAGGCCGCGCGCCCTACCGCCGCCTTCGTCTTCTTCTGCGACGCCGCCGCCAGCTCCGATGGATCGAAGTCGTCCAC
>DATHOV010000155.1:0-3902 GCA_035484515.1 Lysobacteraceae bacterium | reverse complement strand
GCCCGACGTCGCGCGCGCCGTTGATGGTGGTGCCGTTGCCGATGCTGACGTTGACGTCGCCGTTCGTCAGCAATGGCGCGCGGAAGTCGACGGTGCCGCCGGACAGGCCGCCGGCGCTGCCGCCGCTCACGTCGATCACCGCGCCGTCGCCGAGCGCGATCACGCCGGCATCGGCGGCATCGACGTTCTCGTAGCCGTAGCGGGTATTGAGCGTGCCGTCGGCGTTGCCGCTGGTGCCGATGGTGACGTTGCCGCCGAGTTCGTCGGCGGCACTGCCCTTCGCCAGCAGGCTGCCGTCGATCGTCACACCGTTGCGACCCCACAGCGAGATGTTGCCGCCGGCACTGCCGGAGGCGTCGATGGTGCCGTCGACGACGACATTGCCGTTGTCGGGATCGTACTGTGGCGAAGCGGCCCCGCCATCGGCGACCAGGGTGACGGCGGCGGCCTTGAGGGTGTTGTCCGCGGACAGCATCAGGTTTCCGGTGCGGGTGTGCACCGAGATCGCGTTGTCGATGCCGCTGCTGGCCAGCGTGGACGCCAGCGCATCGAGGTCGACCGCAGCGCCGATGTCGAGCGTGAAACTGCCGCCGATGCCATTGGGCGCTGCACCATCGAGCGTGCCCAGCAGGTTTGCGCTGCCGGTGGCCGCGCTGACCGTCAGCGAGCCGGCATCGCCGCCGCCTGCCTGCGCGCCGAAATCCAGCGACGAGTCGGCGGTCAGGTTCACGTTGCCGTGATCGGATGCAAGCGTGATGTCGCCGGCCTGCGAATAGGCCGAGATGTCGAAGAAGGTCTTTTCGGTGCCGGTAACGTCGATCTGCGCGCCATCGTGCAGATCGACATCGCCGCTGGTCGCATGCAGGGAAACGCTTCCGCTGGCGGCGCTGATGAGTGCGTCGCTGTCGATGCTGCCGCCCTCGAGCGTGATCGATCCGCCGAGCGCGTCGGAGGTCGGCGCCGTGCCATCGCCCCGCAGCAGGGTCAGCGCTCCGGTGGTTTGCAGGGTGTTGTCGGCGCCGGTGTCGGCCGCGATCACCGGTGCCTTCAGGCTGACGTCGAGCCCGCCGAAATCGAAGTCGCCCTTGCCCTGGACGAGCACTGCCTCGCTGGCGTCGACCGCGACCGAGCCGAATCCGGACAGGGTCTTGGTGCCGGCGCCGAAGGCCACGTCGGTTCCGCTCAGGCTCAGCGTGCCGGTACCTGCGGCGGTTCCGGTCGCTGGTGCGGCGCCGAGATCGTTGGAGAGCGTGAGGTGATCGGCGCTGAGGCTGACCTGGCCGCCATCGCTGACGAAAGTGCCGGCACTGAGGGTGAGCGCGTTCTGCACCTGGACGGCGATGGTGCCGACGAAATCGATGGTGCCGTAGCTGCGCAGGGTGACATCTTCGGAGTCGGCGAAGCGCGCCAGCGTGCCGTCGCCAATGACCAGGCCGTCCGCGTTGGAATCGGCGGCGCCGGTGACGAAGAGGATGTTGCCGGCATCGGCCGTGATCGACTTTCCCCCCAGCACGGCGTCGGCCGATACCTGGGTGTCGCCGGTGGAGTCCAGCGTCAACGAAGCACCGCCGAGCAATTGCGCGCCGGCACCGACCGTCAGATGACCGAGTGCATCGGCGAAGTCCGGTACGTTGCTGCGGATCAGGGTCGCATCGCCGGCGTCGGAAACACGCAGGAACGCGCCGTCGCCGCTGACGCCGCCCTGCCCCGCTGCATCGGGGTCGCTGCCGATCAGGATCGGCTTGATGCTGCTCGTATTGAGTGTTCCCTGCGCCGCGATGACGCTGCCGGCATCGATGTGCAGGCCGTCGTCGGGATCCTGGCCGGCGCCGGCGACCATCATGATTTCCGGCGCATGGAGGGGATTGGCGGCGTCGTTGGAAACCACCACGCTGTCGGCAAGCACGTTGATCTGCGTGCCTTGGGCGGTTTGTTCGCGGGTGCCGCCGATCAGCAGGCTGCCGGCATCCAGGGCATTGAGATCGGAGACATCGAGTTGCACGTAACCGGCGAGCGCGGGTTGGCCGCTGTCGGTCACCTGCAGGTTGCGCGAGGCGATGTCGATCTCCGCCCCTGCCCCGCCGGTGTCGGCGGCGGTATCGAGCGTGGCGCCGAGGCTCAGTTGCCTGGTCGCGGCCAGCACCAGCTGGCCGGCGTCGCGCGCAAGTTGCGGGGTCGTGGTGTCCTGCTGGGCGGCGAGTGCGCTGAAGAAGCTGTTCGCGCTGGTGAGCGTGTATTGCGAGTACTGGCCCCAGACCGCGCTCGACTGCACGTCGAACAACGTGGTGCGGGCATCGCGCGCGCCGGTCAGTGCGTTGGTGAAATAACCCGACACGACGGCGGTGCCATCCGGCTCGATGAGGTTCTGCGCCGAAGTGGCGTCCTGTGTGCCGGTCTGCTGCACCACGCGGAACGCCCCGGGCAGCGTCGCGTACATCGCCGGCAACAGGGTATAGACGCCGGCCGCGAGACCAGGCACGCCCGAGAGGTACACCGCACTCCCGACGCCGACCGGCGATGCACCCTGGGCGAAGACGGGATCGGTCGCCGCCACCGGGGACTGCAGGCCCGGAACGATCGCGTACACGCCGCGACCGTCGGGATACAGCGGCACCTGCTGCGAGGAACCGCTGGCGAAGCTGGTGTTGTACTGCGACAGCAGGTCGCGGGTGCCGCCGGTGCCCGGTATCCATTCGGCAGCCTGGAGGTCGCCGCCGCCGGACAGATCGACTTTCGCGCCGGGGTCGAGCGCGACTTTCGCACCGCCGAGTTCGATGAATTTCTGCGGCGGTGCAGTGACGTTTTCGTTGCCGCCGAAAGGATCGGCGTTGTATTGCCACTGTGTGCCGTCGACGGTACTGCCGTACGGCAGCACGTTGCCATCCAGCGATACCGAGGTCAGGCTGCCTGCGCCCAGCTCCACGTTTTGCGTGCCGATGAGATGGGTGTCGCCGAAAAGGGCCTGGGTCGCCGCATCTTGCGGATCGCTGACGCCGAGCACGATGCTCCCGCTCGGCGCACGCACGCTGCCGTCCTGCTCGATGTCGCTGGCGTCGAAGGCGAGCGTGCCGCCCACCGAGAGAGGAAACGCGTCCGGGTTGCCGTTGCCGCTCACCGTGATGGCGGTCGGGGTACGCTTGCCGGTGGCATGATCGAGCGCGCCGATCGCGAGCACATCGAAGGTCTGGCCGCTCGCGGGGTAGAGCTGTGCGGCCGTGAAATCGAGGTTCCCCGCCGTGAGCAATTCGCCCGGTCGGGCGACGGGATTGGTGATGTTCTCGAAGGCGAACTGCGCCGGCGTGTTGAAACGGATGTCCCCGCTGCTGTCGAAGTTCGCGGTGCCCACGCCGGACAGCGCGAACTGTCCACCGATATCGATGAAGTCGGCATTCACGTCCAGGGTGGTCGCGCGCGGTTGCGCCAGCTTCGGCATCTGGACGTCGACATTGCTGGGCTGGAAGCCGTCGAGGGCGACGTAGGCGGCACCCAGGGTCACGTTGTTGTGGCTGCCGAGCACACCGAAATCGCTGCCGCCTTCGGGGAGCATCTGGTACAGCGGCGCATTGAAGACCAGCGCGCTCGCCACCGACAGGTCGACGTTTCCGCTGAAGCCGATCGGCACCAGCGGCGGATCGACGCCGGTGCCGTCGGGAGACTGGTTGCCGACGACCAGGGTGGCGATGCCGGAGTCGTTGAGGCGGTCGGCAGCAAAGTACAGCAGGCCTGAGGGTGCGGACGCGCTGGCCTCGACGGGCGACCCTGGCGTCAGTCCGTCGGGCATATGACTGTCGCTCTGGGTGAACACGATGCCGGTCGCGGCGACGCCGCCGAAGAATTCACTGGCTAGCGTCGCCAGGGGCAGCAGATCGAGTTCGCCACCGCTCGCCTGGGGGCTGCCGCCT